>JAGQRE010000029.1 GCA_020425695.1 Planctomycetota bacterium | reverse complement strand
CGGCATTTCGCCGCGCTGTTCTTCGGCGCTTGCCTCTTCCGCAAGTTGCTTCTTTTCCCGTTCCGCCTGGTCTTTCCAGTCGGAGTCCACGATGATTTTCGGCTTGTCGTCGCTCATCACTTGCCCTGATTCCTTCGTAGTTCTTCTTCCTTCATGGCACGGCTCTTTGAACTGGGTTCGGTCGAACCGCCGTGTTTCTGCGCGCCGTAGGCGGCTTCAAAGCGTCCCATCAAGGCCGCCGACTCATAGTTGTCCGGCCCGTCGTAGTACCAGTCAGCTTCGAGCGGGCGTTTGATGTCGCTGCGGCGCTCAAGGCGTACTGCAATGCCAACACGCGTCTGCTCAAGGTCAGCTTTCTTTTCGAGTTCTTCGTTCATCTCGTTGATGCGTTCGCCGTCTTCTTCTGAAAGCGGCTGGTACTCGTAGGGTTTGCGCTCTGAGTACAGCGTCGTGATCTTGATGTAGGCCCGGCGCCGCATGTCGTTGCCCGGGTACGGGCTGCCGACCTGTCGCTGGTTCCAGTCGGTTTCGAGATAGATCTCCGGCAGGTCGTTGACGTAGTTCTCTTCTACTTCGGTGATCTGGTAGCCTTCTTCAGAGAGAATGGCCACAGCAGATTCGTAAGCCTGCTCACGGCTGATCGAGTACTCCTTGTAGGTGTACTCTTTGTACTCTGCGCATCCGGCCAGCAAGGCCAGCAACAGCGCGACTGCGGGAATTTGAAAGCGTTTCACAAGCACTGCCCTCTTCGGGGATACTGCGGGGACGCCCGGAGTCTACCTGCCCCACAACCCTTCAACAACCGTGCGCGGGGCTTGGAACGGGCATTTGCCCTGCTAGACTCAACGCAGGAGAGTACATCGCCTATGAATTCGCTGTTCGCTAACAGTGACGTTGCAGACATCATCCAAAAAGTCGAGGCGGAAGAGCGCCTGTCGCCTGAAGACGGGCTGCGCCTTTTCAAAACGCCGGATATCGCCGCGCTGGGCTATGCCGCGAACTTTGTGCGCGAGCGCCTGCATGGCGACACGACCACGTACATAGTCAACCGTTATCTTCACTACAGCAATGTCTGCTGGGACACCTGCAAGTTCTGCAGCTTCTACCGCAAACCCGGCGAGCCCGGCAGTTTCACCAAGCCCGTGGCGGACATGGTTGAGTGGGCGAAGAAGTTTCAGGGCCAGGGCGTGCAGGAGCTGCATATCGTCGGTGGGCTGCACCCGGCGCTGAAGTACGATTATTACCTTGAGATGCTGCGGGGGCTGAAAAGCGTCCTGCCTGAAACGTCGTTGAAGGGCTTTACCAGCGTGGAAATCGACTGGTTCAGCCGCATCAGCCGCAAGGACGTACGTACCGTCATGGCCGAGATGAACGAGGCCGGTCTGGATTCATTGACGGGTGGCGGGGCCGAAATCTTTGCCGAGGAAATTCGTAAGCAGATCTGCCCGAACAAGATCGGTGCGGACCGCTACTTCGAGATTCACGGCGTCGCCCACGAAATGGGGCTGAAGACGCAGGTCACGATGCTTTACGGGCACATCGAGTCGGACGAAGACCGAATCGATCACCTCATGCGCATTCGCGATTTTCAGGACAAGACGGGTGGGTTTCAGGTCTTTATCCCGCTGGCCTATCACCCCGAGAACAACGCTCTGCGCGGCGTACGGCGTGCGAGCGGCATGACCGACCTGAAGGTCTATGCAATCAGCCGCCTGATGCTCGACAACGTGCCGCACCTGAAGTGCTACTGGATCAGCGCCGGTTTGAAGCTCAGCCAGGTAGCGCTTGGTTATGGCGTGGATGATCTGGACGGCATCGTTTACGAGCACGAGCGCATTTTCCATGACGCAGGCTCCGGTACACCTCAGAAACTGGGCGAAGAGGATGTACGCAAACTTGTCAGCGATGCCGGACGAAAGCCCTGCAGACGTGATTCCCGTTACAACTTGCTTGAAGAAGTAGTGGCCTGAGCGACGATAAAGAGGGCAACGAACGTTTTGAAATCAGCCAGTTGGATGAAGTGGGCGACGGAAATGAACATGAAACGATTCTGCTTTGCTTTGGCTTTGCTTGCTTTGGCGACGTTTGCCACGCCTGTCGTAGCGCAAGACGACACGAAGCCGGCCAACACGGCTGGCGCGGACGACGGCAAAGACGCTAAGAAAGATGAAGCAAAAGAAGACGAAGTCGAGGATCTCGGCATCCCGGCAGACTTCAATGCGTACCTGAAGAAGCTGTACCCCGGGCTGGACCCGGGTGGTGAGCACGACCTGTTCAACCTCAAGAACTACACCGACAAAGACAAGCGCCACAACTACACCGTCAACATGACGCAGCTTCTGCTGGCCTACATGCAGACGCTGGATATGGGCTCAACGATTTCAAAGCTGTTTGACCAGTACTCACGCGGCAAGCAGGGCAACCAACCGACCTTCAAGGTGCTGTACGCGATTGCGTTGCTGTACTATCCGCCGGGACAGCCGAACGTCATCGAGGCGCAGAAGCTGTTGCGCGAAGTGACAGACAAGACGCCGAACTACGCCTATCCGTGGTTTGTGCTGGCCCAGTTTGAGTACGCACGATTTGCCGACGGCATGCGGCGTGGGCTCGAAAGCAGCCCGCGTGAGACGTTGCAGGCGCTGGACAAAGCGCTGGAGATTCGACCAGATTTCCTGCGAGCGATGCTGCTTAAAGGCCAGATCTACATGATGGCGACGCCGCCTCGCACGACTGAAGTTCGCAAGCTGGTTGAGCCGTGGGTGGAGTTGAGCAAGCTGCCGAAGGAAATTGAGGACATGGAAGATGTTCTCAAGCTCTACATTGGCTGCCACAAGGAACAGCAGTTCTTTGATCTCGTCAAATTCCTCACGGACTCCGGCAAGCTGGTACCCGAGCAGCGTGTCTCGATGGAACAGTTCGCCGGCGAGGTATGCATCCAGACCGGCAAGATCGATGAGGCGATCGATCACCTCAATACAGCAATCAAGAACATCGACGTGAAGCAGAACCCGGCCTCGGCCATGAAGGCCCATCGCGCGCTGGCTGTCTGCTGGTCAAGCAAGGCGGCTGACGTCCGCACCGCCGATCCGGAACTTCAAGAGCCCGGCAACAAAGAGAAGTTCGACAAATACGTCGATGCAGCGACCGAGAACAACCTGATTTGCGCGAACGTTGAGCGCGACTACCTGCCGCTCAACCTTCGCGGGACGTCAGCGCAGCAGTACGCGCAGTACTTGTGGCGCGGCGTAGGAAAGTCCGAGCAGGCACTTACGTGGTTGAAGAAGTATCTCGACGAGACGGATCTCACGACGGCCCAGCGAAACACGCTGGAGAACCTGCGCGACATCATCAACCTCGAGTTGAACCCGACCGAAAAGGGACTGATTGAGCGCTATCAATCCCAGGTTGATCGAGATGACGTTGAGGGGCTGGCCAAATCACTGGGGTTCATTTACGAACGCAACCGCATGATTGGCGAGCACTTTAAGGAGCCTGAGTCTCTCGAGTTCTTCCTGAGCCAGCTCGATAGCCGTTCTCGCCTTGTTGTTGAGTTTGCAGCGCTGCTTGCGGCGGACACCGCTTTGCAGATCGGTGGCGACGCCATTCAGAAGACGGGCAAGGCTCTGGCGGATCGCCTTGAGAAGGAGACCGAGATGAACTCGGAGTCTCAGGCCCGCCTGCAGGAGAAGTTGTGCGAGAGCATCAAGCTAACAGGACATCGCCCGTCACAAGAACGCGCAGTTCGGGTCGCCGCCAAGCTGGTTGAGAGCGCAACCGCGAACGACGACATCTCCAACGTACGGACGCTGATCCGCGGTGTAGTGAACGTCTGGGTTGATGACGCGTATCTTGAAGCACTGAAGCCTGCGATGAAACGTCCGTCGCGGACGCAACTCTTCTCACCTGAAAAGTCCGCGCAATGGCTCGGAGACTTGGCCGAGCACCTGAAAAATCAGATCGCCGCCGAGGCCGCTGAGAAGAAGGATGCCGAGAAAGAGCCAGCAAAAGAAGGCGAGTAGGTTTCTTAGCCAGAGCAATTCAGACGGGACAGGCTGAGCGCTTGTCCCGTTTCGTTTAGTCGACTAGTCCGACCTGTCTCAACCGCTCATCTGCGGCGCGGAGAACGTTCTTGATCTGCTCGAACCCCAGTGTCTCGACTGCCTTGTCCAGGTCAAACCAGCCGTGATCGTTGTGTTCGGAGCTGCGAACGACTTTGGTGGCAGGCGTCGTGCCTAGCAGGTAGACAACTTGTTTGTGGTACTTACCGCGGGGAGTATCTACGTCGTACTCGATTACCTGCCTGAAGTCCTCGACCAGTGCTACGTCACGGATACCCGTCTCTTCCTCAAGTTCTCGTAGGGCCGTGGCCAGCTCGTCGGCGTCGCCTTCGTCGGCATGACCCTTGGGCGGCAGCCAGTTCCCATGACTGGTGCTGCACAGCAACAGATAACGCGCTTTGCGATTTTCAATGTGCGCCAGCACGAAGCCCGCGGCCGTGCGTGTCTCGCTCATGGCGCCTCGTCGATCTTCCAGTCCTTGTCGTCGCGTACGACTCGAATGCTCACCGTTCGTTCGTCAATGTCGCCGGTGCGTTGCAGCTTCAGCTCGACACGAACCGTTGCAAGCCCGGGGTTGGCTGAATCAATGGTGGAGTCCAGCACCGACCACGACATCAGTCGCTCGCGCGTTTTCGTCAGTTTCGCCTTTACGTCATCGAGCTTGCTTTCACTGACACGTCGGGTCGTGTGGCAATCGAGCAACGCATCGACGTCGCCTTTTTCAACAGCCGTCCATGCGGATTCAACGACGGATTTTGGTGTGGCGAATGGCGTCGCACCCGCGTTCGTTTCGGCCATCTCCGAACGTAATTGCCGAAGCTCTTTCTTCAGTGCCCGCTCTTGGGCATCCAGTTCTGCGCGCTGGTCGGCAACCAACTTCAAGGCGTCTTCTATGCGCTTGATTCTCTCGCTCGGCGTCAGAGGTTCGGCACTGTCTTCAATGCGCGGGATGGAGTACCAGCGCCAGTGCGTGCCGTCCGCGCTGAGTGTCATCAGGACACGAAATTTTTCCGTGCTGCCATCCTGGGCATCCATGGCAATCACGAGCTCAGCCATACCCTTGGCTCGATCTGCCGAGGGTGCTTCGAGTACGCGAACGTTGCGTTGCCTGTACGTGTCGCTGAACTGGCTGCTCTCGAACAACGTGAACCACTGCGACCGGAACTCGTCGACCTCTTCCTCGGTGTATACGTTGCCTGCTTCCGCTGACTTACCCTTCAGCCACGAGTCGAAGTCGAAGTAGCGCTCAAACACCAGGTTGCGAGCGTCGGCGTCCATCTCCTGATCGAGCACGGCGGCGATGAACGCCTCGAACGACTCACGTGGCGTCTCCGTCTTTTCCTGGCAGACGGCGGTACACGCGAGAAGGGCAAGCAGGGCGAAAGCGGTGATGGTTCGCATGGCGGCCTTTGACCGGGGTGTACGGGCGTGATAGCTTGATTCCATGGGTTTGACAGGTCAAGCCATGTTGATGACAACGACATCGCAGTTGGAAGGCTACGTCATCTCCAAGTATCTGGGGCTGGTCGCCGGGCAGGCTGCTATCGCCCCCATTGAGCTTCGTGACTTCGCGAATTTCATCCGGCGCGAAGGCGGCGGGCGCCACCCCGAGTTCGAGCGAATGATTCTGGAAACACGGCACTCGGCCATGATGAGCCTTGAAGGCCAGGCACAGGAGCTCGGCGCGAACGCGATCATCGGCGTGAGTTTCGATTACGCCAACCTGGCCAGCGACGGGCTTGTGCTGATTACCGTCAGTGGCACTGCCGTGCAGGCTGAAGACAAGCGAGACCTTTAGGCCCTGTGGATGATCTACTCAAACTAATCGACCACGACCATCTCGGCCCGAGTGTGGTAGCCAAGTTCCCGGTTCTGGTTGTGCTTGGACCGACCGCTAGCGGGAAGTCACGCCTGGCGATGCACGTAGCCGAGCGCGTCGGCGGTGAGATCCTCAGTGTCGACGCGCTGAAGGTGTATCGCGGCATGGATGTCGGCACGGCCAAACCCACAGCCACGGAACTTGCGCGCATCCCCCACCACGGCATTGATCTTGTCGGTGCAGACGAGGAATTCAGCGTTTCGGAGTTTCTTGATTATGCCGAGCCGGTGATCGCTGAAATCGTCTCGCGCAAGCGCGTTCCGGTGCTGGATGCCACCGCGCCATACTATTTGAAAGCGCTTGTCTACGGCATTGATCGCGGGCCGGAACCTCGCCCCGAGTTTCGCGACGAGATGGAGCAACGCCCGCTGGCGGATGTCTACGAAGAGTTGAAACGGAAGGACCCGGCAAGTGCCCAGCGAATCGGGCCGACTGACCAGCGCAGGCTGGTGCGCGCCCTTGAGATCATAGAGTTCGGCGAAAAGCTCCCCAGTGAAGTTGACCTCTGGGGTGAGCCTCGCGGCGACTATCGCTGGGTGTTTACCGGCATTCGCTGGCCGCGAGACATTCTTTATCGTCGCGTCAAAGCTCGTGCAGAGGCGATGTTCGAGCAAGGCTGGCTGCATGAAGTGCAGACAATCCTCGCAGGCAAGGGGTTCTCGACCACCAGCGGCAAGGCGCACGGTTATCGACGCCTGCAGCAGTACATCGCAGGCGAGTTGACGTTCGAAGAGTGCGTCGAAGAAACGATCCGAGACGTGAAGACGTTTGCGCGCAAGAGTATGACGTTCTTCAAAACGTTCCCAAAAGTGCAGTGGCTGGACGTGACAATCGACGAAGAGATCGACAGGGCAGGTGCTTACCTCGCCCATGAACTCAAAGACATGCTAACGCAGTGTGGTGTGCCGCGCGATATGATTGACCTTCCTTGAACCCTGCTGGTCGCAAAGCGTGAGATACCCGACCAAAGTATTCTATCTGAAGCGTGCGTCGTTCCTTCTACTGTGCGTAGCTTTGGTTGCCGCACTGCCGTTGGCTGATTCGATCCTGCATTCTGCCACGGCCGCCAACGTTAACCGTGGGCCGTATCTTCAGTCAGCATCCCAAACGGGCATCACGATTGTCTGGAACACCGATCAGGCTTTTGGCTGCGCACTGCGCTATGGCAAACATCCGGAATCGCTTGACTCTGAGGTGTCGCTTGGCGCCGGGAATGTTCATGTGGCCGTGCTCACTAACTTGCAACCGGACACGAAGTACTTCTACGAAATCGACGTGGATGGCAATCTTGTCTTCAGCGGTGATGACTACTGGTTTCGTACCTACCCACCCGTCGGCGGCACGCGCCCATTCAGCTTTCTCGCATGGGGCGATTCGGGTACGGGCGACGCGTCGCAGTCCGCCGTGGCAACGCAAATGGACACTTTGGTGCCTCGCCCCGAGTTCGCGCTTGGTATCGGCGATCTTGTCTATCCGGCCGGCGAGCCTGCTAACTATAACCCGCACTATTTTGGCCCCTACCGCAACCTGATTCGCAACATGGTGATCTGGCCTGCCATGGGTAACCATGATGCGGGGACGGCGTCAGGCCAGCCCTATCTGGACGCGTTCTACTGCCCGACGAATACCGGCGCGTCGGGCAACCCAAGCAACACGGAGCTGTATTACTCGTTCGACTACGGCAACTCGCACTTTGTCTGCCTGGACAGTCAGGTGACATACGGTTTGGGCGCTGCGGCTCAATCGGCGATGTTGCAGTGGCTGGCTGACGATCTGGATGCGGCCAACACCCAGGGAGCGCGCTGGAAGTTCGTGTACTTCCACCATCCGCCATACACGAAGGGCACGCATGACAGCGACACCGAGGCGCAACTGATCTGGATGCGCACAAACCTGAATCCCGTAATGGAAGCGCGTGGTGTCGACATGGTCCTGACCGGCCACAGCCATGTCTACGAGAGGACGTACCTGCTGAAGAACGATGCGGTTTTGCAGGGCAACGCGGCCGACTACACGAAGATCGCCACACCGGATGGCTGCATCTACATCGTGACGGGGTGCGGGGGAAAGTCCGGCAGTGGCGCGTTGAACCATCCGTTGGCTGCGTTCAGCAAGGGCAATGTAACGGGCAGCAGCGTTATCGACGTCAGTGCCGATGTATGCCGCGGCTACTTCATAGAAAGCAACGGGCAACGTATCGACTTGTTCTCGCTGTCAAAGGCGGCTGACACCGTTAGCCCCTTCGTACGTGTCGTTAGCGCGACAGAGTTCGAGCTCAAGCTTGTTTTCAATGAGCCCGTTGAAGCTGGAGCCGGGGGTGGCGGCGCAGAGAACCTCGGCAATTACGCGATCTCCGGCGGCGTCACGGTTACGGGCGCGACTCTGCGTAGTGACGGCAGAAGCGTAGTCTTGAGTACAACGGCGCACGCACCCTCCACGGCGTATAGTGTGGCAATCAGTAACGTGCGGGACCGCGCGGGTGCGCCGAATACGATCTTGAGTGGCAGCGCGGTTGTGTACGCGAGAGGCGATGTCATCGGGACCGCCACGAATCTTGCCCCGGTGGCAGAATTCACGACGGACATCGCCGTCCTGAACAGCGGCGGCAGTGTGAATTTCAATGCAGCGGCGGCCTACGATCCGGATGGAACGATCAGCTCATACGAGTGGAGCTTCGGCGACGGCAGCTCGGCGGCAAACGGGATATCCAGCAGCCACACGTTCTCGTTGCCCGGTGTATTCTTGTGCTCGCTGACGGTCACGGACAACGCCGGCGCGCAGGGTGTGGCACATGGACTTGTTTATGTGCACGGCGCGGGAAATCTGCCTGTCGCGAGCATGACCACCAGCACGACAACCATCAGCCCCGGCGGCACCGTCAGTTTTAACTCGATTGGAAGCAACGACCCAGACGGCGGAAACATCTGGCTGAGTTGGGACTTCGACGACCCGGCCAGCGCGAACCTGAACCACACAGACCAGAGCGCGCCAACGCATACTTTCGTCCAGACCGGGTACTATCACGTGACGTTGACGGTCACGGACGATGAAGGATCGCAGGCCGTGGCGACAACGACGATTACCGTCGGCTCGCCGCCGCTTTCGCCAACGGTCGACACTCCGTCACTGCCGGGTGCGGTCGCGGGAGTGCCTTACGCCGCGGAGTTAAGCGCTTCGGGTGGGATGCCGCCGTACAGTTGGTCCGTGTTGTCGGGTGCTCTCCCGACGGGTCTCAACTTCGGAAGCAATGGGAAGTTCACTGGAACACCGACCACGCCCGGGCAGTCCGTGTTTACAGTCGAGGTTGTGGATTCAACGGCGCAGTCCAACACGCGGACCTACATGCTCACAACCAATCCCCCACCGGCCAAAGATTCAGACGACGAAAGTTGCTCAACGGGCGAGCATGGCGGGCTTGCTCTGCTGATGCTGCTGCTGACTGCCTGTCTCGTCCTTAGCGTCCGTGGCGTCTTTGCCAGTTGCTCTGGATGTTCGTCAACACAGCGCCTTTCGGGGGTTCACACACAGTCGTCAGGTCAACCGTAACGCCGTAGCTGGCGAGGTCGTTGAACATACTCCCTGCAAACTTGATCGGCACACGGACGTTGCCGGGGCGGAATCCGTGGTTCAGTGCCAGGCGCTGGATGCGTTCACTCATCAGGAAATCCATGAACACCTTTGCGCCCTTCTTGTGTGCATCGTCTGACCATGGCGCGTTCAAAATGTAGTACGGGTTGTCATTCAGCACGTTGCGTGTCGGGTAAACTATCCGAATCTCGCCCCAGCGCCCGGCCGCTGTCGCCACGTTTTCCATGGCGACATTTTCGTACACCATCACGGCATCGAACTTTGACGGGCCCATTTGGATCATGCGCTCCATGAGGGTGCCGGTACTGGCTACGCTGAAATCCACGCCCTTTTCAAGCCCTTCAAACCACGACTGAAAACCCGGGTCGAGGATGTCCTTCAATTCAAGGTCTTTGCTCTTCTTGTGGTAGTCGTAGGCCATCAGGATCAAGCTGACCAGGCCGCTGTTCGACTTGTTGGGGTGCGTGTGGCCGAACTTGAACAACCCCCAGTCCGGCTTTTCGTCGATCGCATCCCAGCCACCGGGTTCATTGAGAGCTTGGGCGATTGTGTCGAAGCTGACTTCACCGTACTTGGTGAGGAAGCTCTGGTATCGCTCCTCCCACATCACAAAGACCATGGGCGAAATCGCGAGGATGTCTTCGTCGTAGAAGGGGTCACCGCTGTATTTCAGGCGCCAGTCGACGGCAAAGCTGTCTTTGTAAACCGAGCTGGCAGGGCTCCAAACGTGAATGCGTTTGTCTTCCGCGAGCACAGCGTGAGCGCCTTCAATTGAACCCATCGGGATCAGGTTGATCTTGACCTGTTGAGCGCCCGGGGTCTTTTTCCACTCTTCAACTGCTTCTTTCAGCCAGCGTTTCTTCTCAGTGCCGTAAGCGATGCCGATTTCAATCTGTTCGATCGATTCGCCGGCGTCATTTGAGCCGTCAGTGGACCCTGATGCCGAGCTGTTCTCGGCAGGTTGTTCGCCACCAATCCCGAACATATCCGCACCTACGAACAGGGCGGTTACACCAATGCCGGCAACGATGGCGCAAAACAGCCCGACGACAGAGATCAAGATGATGTTCTTGCGGGCGTGCTGTTCTTGATGTGCTTCGTAGTCCTTCATCGTGCGTCCCTTAGAAGAACGTGGAGATGCTCTTGAACACCTCACGAATGTTTTCCGGCGTACCTTTGTAGAACTTCGCGCGTGTGCGCTCGGCGATATCACTTAGCTCACGGTTCTGCGCGTCGCCGGTGCTGTAGCCGATGGTAAACACCGGGACGGTATCGCCGTTTTCGCCGGCCGAAATCCGGGCCAGTAACGTTGTCAGACTCGCCTGGCTGCGTGTGTCTTCACCATCGGTAAGCACCACGATCGCCGTGATCAGCTTGTCGTTTGCGGCACTGCGCGCGTACTTGTGGGCTTCCAGAATCGAGTCGTAGAGGCGCGTTCTGCCTTCAGGGAAGAGGCTTGCGATGTTTCGTTCGACCTCAGCGCGTTTGGCCCCTACCGGTGAACCCTTGCCGAGCCAAGACATCTCGTCGCTGAATGACAGCAATGAAAAGCTGTCTTCGTCGTGCAGCAGCTTGATCATTTCCTGCGCGCCGAGTTTCGCGTTCTGCATGCGCTGGTCTTGCTGCATGCTGCCGGAGGTGTCGAGCACGACAATCACGTTGCTGTGCTTCTTCTTCTTTGACCACAGCTTCAGAATGTCATTCATGACATCGGCGCCGGGAACCTCCAGCGTCGTTTTCGGCTCTTTGGGGTTTACGCCGTGGGCTTCGTCGATTGGTGCGGCCAGAGGAACCTTCACATCAGACGGACGAAAGCCGAACTGCATGGCGCGTTCCTGCTGAGGTTTCTCAAGCAGGTAGTCGATGAAACTCTGTGCTGCCTCTTTGTGTTCGTCATCATTCCAGGCCGCGTTGACGAGCCCGCAAGGGTGGTCGCTCCAGAACGTGCCTTCCTTGGGGTACAGTGCGACGACGTCCATGGAAAGGTTGTAGTCGCCTCGCTCGGCTTCGATCACCATGTTCTCGTACATGACGGCGGCGCTTAGATAGCTGGGCCCATTGTTGAACATGGTTTTGCCGAAGAAGCCCGTGCTGCTGCCGTAATGCACGACGGCCTGTTCGATCTCTTCGAGGTACTTGGCCGTCTCGGACTTGGCGACGTCCTCGCGCGTCAGCCCACGGGTCTTGCCGGTTGCCGCGTAGACTTCAGCGAGCAAGCTGATCAGCCCGCTGTTGCTGTACTCTGGGTGTGTGTGCCCGAACCGGAACTTGCCCCACTGTGGCATGTTGTACTTTTTCCAGCCTTCCCCGCTTTGCGCGATATCGAGAATGTCACCCCAGCCGATCTGCTTGTCGGGCCAGCCCATGGCCTGTGCCATCGGTTTCCACATGGCGATCACGACTGGTGATAGCACCAGGTTCTCGGACCTTTCGACCAGGTTTTTACCTGTCTCGGTCCGATGGGTCGCGTTGGCGAGTTCGATGAACGCGCCGCTGGCAGGGCTTACGAGGTGGGCCTGTACGCGCCCTGTGCGAACTTCCTCCATGCATTCGCCGCTGCCCATGGGCATGAGCTTGATGTAAATCGGCTTGCCGCTGCTGCTCTCGTGACCCGCAGCGTTGAAGTCCTTAGTAACGGCCTCAAGCCAGTCTTCCTTCTCAGAACCAAACGGAAACACGATTTCGAGTGATCCCGGAGGTGCCGCGTCGGTGGAACTCGATGTGGACGGATTCGGTGCGGGTACTTCTGAGTCCTTGCTGCAAGCCGAGATCGCCAGTGCGCCAAGCAGCACAATCGGGAACAGCCGCGAGAAGAGACGTGGCATGGGCATCCTCTTGATCATGAATAGGAGTATGGCTCGTCGGTTACCGTGCGACGCTTAAAAACGAACACGGCGACTGTAGCCGAATCTACAAACCTGCCCGTTCGTGCCGTCGGTAACTTGAATCAAGAATTGATGAAGCTTGGGTAAAGACAAGCGGAATGTCGGCACGCTGGGGCCGCAGAGCGATTGCAATCTTCATCAAGGCTTTTCGTCAGCATGGACATGTTCTTAACGCCCACGGGGTACACACTTCCTGACACTCCTTTCGGAGACATGGAAATGACGAACGTAGCCCGCACACTGATAGTCGCCGTCGTGTCAGCCCTGATCAAGGCAGCACGCAGCCAGTCTGAGTAGATCGCGTACTCGGGTTCTTTCAACCGGTTGATTGCCGGCTGTAAGGCATTCCTAAAGACACCTGACGTTTCCAGAAACACAAAAGCGCCCGGCCTAGGCCGGGCGCTTTCTTGAATGCTGGCGAGGGTGACGGGACTCGAACCCGCAACCTTCGGCGTGACAGGCCGACGCTCTAACCAATTGAGCTACACCCCCTTGGGTCCCACCTTTCAGTGAGGGGCGAATAGATACCGCCTCAGTAGAAACGCGTCAAGTGCCGGTCGTGCTTCACTTTTCGTGCTGGTATTGCCGATGACTGGGTGTGTATTCCGGATCGATGGCATGGAAATTCTGAAGGCGATCATTCTAGGCGCGGTGCAGGGACTCACGGAGTTTCTGCCGGTTTCGTCGTCGGGGCATCTCGTGATTCTGGGCGAGATACTTGGGCGCGAGCTTGGCGGTGAAGGCAGCACAGCGCAGAGCGTTTTGCTCCATCTCGGTAGCTGGCTGGCGATCCTGATCGTGTTCCGCAAGGACATCCTGAAGCTGGTCTGGCCGCGTTTCGACGTCCGCTCGTTCGGGTTACTGTTTCTTGCAAGCCTGCCTGCAGCGATTGTCGGGTTGACCATCAAGAAGCTTCTGCCGGGCGCTCAGGAAAGCTGGATCGAAACGAATGTTCTGCAATCACCGTGGGTAGCTTGTTTTGGGCTGATGTTCACTGCCGCTGTGCTTTGGCTGGCTGAGCGCAAACGCGAACTGTTCGTTACGTTCGAGAACGCCCGGGGCAAGCAGTTCTGGCTGGTCGGGATTGTCGGTGTGGCGCAGATGGTCGCGTTGCTACCCGGTGTCTCGCGCAGCGGTAGCACAATCTGCATGGCGTTGATGCTGCATTGGGTTAAAAGTGACGCCGTGAAGCTCAGCTTCCTGATGGGGTTGATAGCCATAGGCGGTGCCGGGTTGATTGAGGCCAAAGAGATCAGCCACATTGAACCAGCGCCCGCTGCGGCCGGTTTTGTCGCGAGCCTGGTGTTCAGCCTGATCGGGCTGGCGGGCATCAAGCTGGTCGTCGAAAAGGAGAAGCTGAAGTGGTTCGGCGTGTACACCGCGATTGCGGGCGTGGCGGCGCTGGGTTACTTCATGGTCTTTCCGCCAAACTAAACCCCGGACCTTTCGGTCCGGGGTTTATTGAATACTACTTCTTGCGCGACTTCTTTTTTGCTGGTGGCTTCTTCGAAGCCTTTTTGGCCGCTGCCTTCTTGGTCGGCTTCGTCGTTGCTTTCTTCCGAGCGGGCTTGCCAGCTGACGCGGATTTCTTTGCCGCCTTCGCTTTCTTGCTGCTCGGCTTGCGGGGCTTGGAGACACGGGCCGTGAGTTTCTCGGTTTTCTTCAGTGCTTGGGTGTCCCGCTTCGTCGGCTTCTTGCCTTCCTTCTCCAGCTCTTCGATCTTGTCGAGTCGCTCTTTCAGTTTCTCGTAGTTCTCTTTGAGCTTGTCGTAGTCGTCGCGCAGTTCCTTCACTTCTTTGTTCGAGCCCTGGGCGGAGCGAATCGATTCAATCACGCCCTTGGCACGTTTCTTGAGCCGACTGTCGTGGGTGGTGCGCGCCAGCTTCGCGATTGCGGGTATGGCCTTGGCGTCTTTCAATGACTGCAAACCACTTAGAGCCGACAGGCACGTGCGGAAGTCGCCTTCAAGGCAAGGCTCAATCGTCTCACGCGCGACAGTCTTGTCTTTGTCCTCAGTGCTTTCATGGGCAAGCCTTCCGAGGTTAGCGATTGCCGCGAATCTTGCCTGCTGCGAGCGCCCGTAGGCTGTCCATTCGCGAATAAGCTCCAGCGCCCTCATGTCGCGTAACTCGCAGAACGCCGCAAACACGTGGTTCCGGATCGCGTCATTGTGGCTCTCGCGTCCGAGAGCTTTTTCAAGCAACTCAAAAGCGATGGCGTTGCGGGTCTTGCCCAGTGCCAAGGCTGCTTCGCCGGCTACGTAGTAGCTCTCATCTTTCTCAAGCAACTTGGCCAATTCGGCGGCGGCGCTTCCTTCTTTGAATTCGCCCAGTGCTTTTGCCACGGCGCGGCGTGCCTTGGGGTGCTTCGTTGACGTTGCCGAGATCAATGCTTCCAGTGCCTGCGAAGTGTGAACACGTCCGAGAGCGTAGGCGCACTCGGCCTGCACGCCCCAGAACTTGTCATGCCCCAACGCCTTCGCGAGCGCCGTCGTCGACTTCTTTGTCGGCTTCGCCCCTAGAGCGCGCGCTGCGTAGATGCGTCCCATGACAGTGTCGTCGAGATGAAGCTGGTTGATCAAGAGTTCTTCGCTGTACTCAAGGTCGAGCGTCTTGGGCACGCTGTTGCCCGGGTCGAAGCTGATCCATTTCGGCTTTGCAGGCAGCTTGATGTGGTAGCGGTGCGCCGGCTTGTCGATCTCGAAGGTGCGCACCTCTTCACCGCCCTGATAAACGAAGCGTACCGTAACCGGCGTACGGAAGATGGCAGTCAGTTCGTCCTGTTTCTGCTTCTGCAGCACGCTGTAGTCGAGGCTGCCTGTGGCTTCATCCCAGCGAGCCTTGAGCTTAAAGTCGGGGTGCCCCCCACCGTAGATCCACTGGCTGAAGAACCAGTCGTAGTTCTTGCCGGTGACTTCCTCAACGGCGCTGGCGAAGTCCTGTGTGATGACGCTACCGCCGCCGTGCTTGGTCAGGTAAAGGTTGATGACTTTCCACCACAGGCGATCGCCGAGCTGCTTGCGCAGGTGGTGCAGAATCACCGCGCCCTTCTGGTACAGGTGGCGGTCGAACAGATCGAGTGGCTCAACGTAAACATTGGTCTGGATCGCGCGGCGATAGGCGCCTTTGTCTTCGGCCAGATAGGCCTTCCAGTCGGCATCGAGATAGTATTCGAACTCATCGACGCCGTTGGCGTGCTCTTGCCACATGGCTTCGAAGTAGGTCGCGAAACTTTCGTTCAACCATGCGTGTGACCAGTCGCGACACGTGACGTAGTCACCGAACCACTGGTGCGCGAGCTCGTGGCTGTTCAAGGGGTCGCTGCTGGTATCCAGCGCCGCGCGTTCGTCGAACAGTGTCAACGACGTCTGTAGCGTGGCCGTGGTGTTTTCCATACCGCCGAAGATGAAGTCTTCGGCGGTGATCTGCGCGTACTTAGCGTACGGGTAACGCACGCCTGTCTTCTCGCTGAAGAACTTCACCATTTCGGGCGTTGGTCCGAAGCTGCGTTCGCCGTCGGCCTCGCGCCCGGGCGGCACATAGTAATCAACGGGGATGCCGTCCCATTCCTTGCTGACTTTGACGTAGTTGCCAATCACCAGCATCACCAGATACGCGACGTGCGGTACGTCGTGCCTCCAGTGATGCAGTTCGTAGTCGCCCTTGTCGTCGCTGCTGATCAGCGCACCGTTGCTGAGGCTGGTCATGCCCTTGGGCACGCGGGCGATGACTTCGCTGGTGGCCTTTTCATTGGGGTAGTCGAAGCACGGGAACCAGTAGCGGCTGTCTTCATCCTGGCCTTGGGTCCAGAATTCGAGGTGCTTGTTCGGATAGCCCTGATCCGGCCCGACAAAGTAAGCGCCTCGGCGCGGTGTAGCGTGGTAGGTCACGGCGATTTCCAGCGGCTCGTCTGGCGGCAGTGTTGCGCCGAAGCGAACGGTCAGGTTTTCGCCGTCGTGGTCAAAGTCGGCCGTTGCGCCGTCAACCAGGACGCTTTCGATTTCCATTTCGCAGGCGTCAAGCACCAGAAAGTCGGTGTGGTCGTAGATGGGCGCGACCGTCAATGTCGCTTTGCCGCGAATCGACTTCGCATCGAAGTCAGGCGCGATTTCGAGCTTGATGTGGCGCACGTCCACCATGCGGTCGCGGCACCACTTGGGCGGCGTACCCTTCTTCATGAAGGGCTTCCAGTTGTTCTTGGCGTCGCCGTGTTGGGTCTGCAGGTAGTCAGCACCCATCCCGCTGAAAAAGCGGGCTTCTTCCGTGAGAGAAAAGTTCATGTTGGGACTATCCTTCGATTGGGTTTCGCCCGTATTTGATAGGCATACGCTGCATAGTCAACGTTAGGACATTTCGACGCCTCCGCGAGGGGGGCTTGATGGGAGCTTACATGAAGTATCGATTGCTGTTTCTGCTTGTGCTGTGCTTCTTTGGGCTGTCAGTCCACTCGCCGACTTTGGCGCAAGACACTGTGGCGGAAGATCAAGCTGGTGCCGGTTTCGACGAATCCAAGCTGACGGATGCCCAGAAGAAGAACATTGAAGTGCTCGACGGTATGCTCGATGTCATCCGTCGCGGCTTCTATGACAAGAAATTCGGCGGGCATGACCTGAAGCAAATGCGTGCACGCTATCTGAAGCGTGTTGCGATGGCTGAGCCGGGCGTGCCGCTGCATGAAGTGCTGCGCGAGCTGCTGGGCGAGTTTCACGTCAGCCACCTCACTGTAATGGAAGGCGAGGCCTACACGGACCATTTCGCGCCCGAGATGGATAACAGCAAGACCTCGCAGGTCGGCTTCGATATCACGGAACTGGATAAGGGTGAGTTCTTCGTCACGGACATTCTGACCGGCGGCGCGGCCGACAAAGCCGGGCTAAAGCGCGGCGACCGGGTGATTGAGCTGGAAGGTAAGCCGGTTTCAGGGCATGACCTGCTGCTTGATGCCGGCGGCGACCCGGGGCTTCCCAACCAGCACCCTCACTTCTTCATTCGCAATCCGGCTGATGGAACGCTGAATATCAGCGTGCAGCGCCACGCGCAGGACAAAGACCTGATCGAGCTTGAGATCAAGCCGAGCAGCATCAACATGATTCAGGCCACAAAGAACAGCGTGACGATCATTGAGTATGAGGGTCGCAAGCTCGGCTACATCCGCTTCTGGCATTTCCTGCACGACGGCATGACCAGCGCCCTGAAACGCGCGCTGAAGAAGGAATGGGAGATGTGTGACGGGCTGATCATCGACCTGCGCGGGCGCGGGGGAAGCCCCAACGTGATGAACGCGTGCTTTGCACCGTTTGGTGATCCACCGCCCATGAGCATGTTCCGGGGCATGCCGCCGCAGAAGGTCGATTACAATATGCCGAAGTGGGACCGTCCGGTCGTGGCTTTGCAGGACGCGGGCTCGCGCAGCGCCAAGGAAGTCTACGCCCACAACTGGAAATACCTCGACATCGGCCCGCTGGTTGGCGAAAGCACCCCGGGCGCTGTGCTCGGTAGCACGTTCGCGCCTCTGCCGGATGGCAGCTACCTGCTGTACCCCGCCCAGAACGTCCGCGACCTCGCCTACGGCAAGACCGAGCTTGAGGGCAACCCAGTCGAGCCGACACACCCGGTCAAAGACCTGATCCAGTACGCGGCCGGGCAGGACACGATCAAAGAAGCCGGCATCAAGGTGCTGTACGAGAAGGTGAAAGACCTGCCGCCACCCAAGAAGGAAAGCGAAGACGCCGGACCCGAGGAAGAAGAAGGGTTCTAGCAAGACGTTTTTTCGACGCGGGGACGAGCGCTAAGGTCGCTTGTCCCCGTGTTCGTTAAGCTCTCCTGCGGTCTTGGCTGGCACTCACTGGTTGGCTATTCTGCGGTTGTGCAGGGGTGTACGTTATTGTCAGGGGAATGTTGTGTCGCCAACCGCGGAAGCCACGGCTGAGAAGCCTGTTGAATCGACGAATGCTGAGGGGGTCAGCCCCCTTTTCGCAGGCGAAAAGGGGTCTGACCCCTTATCTGCTGGACGACCGGAGGACCTGACGGTCCACTCGTCCGGCGAAACGCCGACTGCTGACGAAGTCTCCGGCATGGAAATTGTTGTGCCGCTGTCTGCCCTGCCGGGTGACGAGAACTATCACGTCACCAAAGATCCGCGCGTTAAGGCCGTAGAGTGGCGCGATCTCGTCAAAGTAACCAAGTTCCAGGCCTTCAAAGAAGTCACGCTCAGCCTGCCCTGGATTGCCGCCAGTCTGGTTTGCTTTTGGTTGATCCAGTCCACTGGTTCGTGGTGGTGGATGATTCCGGCGCAAATCAGTGCCTTCTATCTGTTCCTGACCGGGCTGCGCCAGACACACAACGCCTACCACTACGCCGTGGGTATCTCGCGGCGCGGCTGCGACTTGCTGATGTTCTTCCTGTCGATCGTGATGACCGGCAGCATGCACGCGGTACAGATCAATCATTTGCATCACCACCGGCACAACCTTGGCGAGGAAGACGTTGAAGGGTTCACGGCCAAGCTGAAGTGGTGGCAGGCCATGGCCGTCGGCCCGTACTTCCCGCTGAAGCTGCATTGGTTTGCGTTCAAGATCGGTCGCCCGAACCAACTGAAGTGGGTCCGTGCTGAATTGCTGGGCAACGTAATCTGGTATGGCGTTGTGGCGTACCTGACGTTTGCGCTGGGGCAGTGGTGGCTGGGTCTTTTCCTGCTGACGATGTGGGCCGGGCAAAGCGGCACCGGGTTCTTCGCCGTCTGGACAGTACACCACGGTTGCGATGAGGCGCATCACATCGCTCGTACACAGCGCGGCTGGTTGAAGAACGCGATCAGTTACCAGATGTTCCACCACATAGAGCATCACCTGTTCCCGGCCGTGCCGACATGCCACTGGGCGAAGCTAGGCAAGCGCCTCGATGAAGCCGCGCCGGAACTAAAAGAGGTCATGGTGTACTAGTAGGTGACCTGCCAGAACATAAGCCCCCGATGCCAGTCGGGGGCTTTTATTTAAGCGTTACGAATCGCCGCTCGGGCTTCGTCCGTGAGGCTCACTCGTGCGGGTGCATGTAACCAGATTGCCGGCGACAGAATTTGCAACGCGCCGAGCACTTCAGCGGTCTTTTCAGCACCGAACATCTGTTCCAGATCGTCGACAAGGACGGCACCATTCTGTTCGGCGATGGCGGCCAGCACGATGGCTGTATCGTCTTCGTCAATGTGCGCGAGTTGCTTCCGGATCTTCCACGTTCGCCATGCTTCAATCGGTAAATGGATGGGCGCGGTGAGCATTCCTATGACGAACGACAGTTCCCGGCGCGTTTGCTCAGGTCCCCACCAAGCGAGCCGCATCTGCGAACGCGGCACGCCGTTCAGACGCGGTCGGATCGTCTGTGCGTTGATGACCGGTTCTTCGGATCGGAAGCCGCCGCAAGCGAGATACCCGACGAGCAGGATCAACAGACCACCGAGGCCTGCATACCAGCCTAACACGTAAAGCCCAAGGCAAGTCAGCACCGCAGCACAGAGCAAGTATGCCGCCACGAGCAGCAACTGTTCTTTCCGTTGCTCATGTATGTGGTTGGCCAACCACATCCGGGCGTGTTGGTAGTAGATCGGCTCAGCCATGAACTGAGTGTCGCCCGGTTTGCGGTAGCGGCGATTACAACATGGCAAACCCTTTAGAATCGCTTTCGTACCGGCACACGCGAAGCTATTTTCTGGCGGGGGTTTGAAAGGACCGACGTGGAAACAACTGCTTCTCCCCAATCATCCGGACATGTGAAATTGCTGTTTGGGCTCGGCGCATTGATTGCGCTGACGTGTGTTGCGTGGGGATTCAAACTTGACGCGCAGGTGACGATTACGCAGCCGGATTTGTTCTGGTCGCTGCTGGTTTCGGGGCTTAGCGGCAGCTTGCTCGGCTGGCGCGTTGCGATGCGCAACGACAGCAACCCGTTGCGCAACCTGATCGGGTTGGTTGGGTCGCTGGTTGCCTGGCGTGTCAGCTACTTCCCGTTCATGGTGCTGGCCGGCTGGAAGGCAAGTCTGGTCGAATTCACGGTCTGGAACACTGCCGGCACGAACGTTGTCTACCCAGCGTTCTTGTTCTTCATGTTTATTCAGCATGCCGGGGTGGGGTTCATCGGTGCAGCGGCCGTTGCTTCGCCGCAGAACGCGTCGCCGGACAAAGGGCGCCTGCTTTGGGTGCGGCGGTTGTTTCACAAACCGCCACGCAAGCTACTTTGGGCGTTGGCCGTTGTTGCGCTGCCGGTCGCGGCGATGGTCAGCTTCAGCACGGCCGACGACTTTGTGCTGTTCAATGATGGTCCGAACTCGGAGCTTGCGACGCCGCCCATCAGCCAGCCCGAGAGCAACCCGTACGACCAGATTATCGCGGAGCATGACATGAGCCTGCCCGCGTGGGTGTTGGCCAAAAATGCTGCGTTGACATACCCACTCGTGCCTGAAAGCCCTTGGGGCAGCGCCATCAAGGGTACGCTGGAAAAACTTACTCTCGCTCGTCCCGTGGCCACGACTCGCGATCGCGTCGATGAACACTATCAGGCGTACATGGCAGCCCACCCAAGGCTTCACAACAAGGATGCGAAGTGAAGCGTGTTCTGGTGGTGGGCGGACGTGGCTTCATGGGAAGGCGCGTAATGCGCTTGATGAAGCAGAGCTTGCCTGACGCCGAAGTACTGAGTGGTGGACGAAGTGATTCAAACGACCGCGTGCTGGACGTCTATTCACCGGAGGGGTCGTACGGGGAACTGCGGGACGTCGAACTGCTCGTGAACGCGGTCGGGCCGTTCACTTATGACCCACGACCATTGATCCGGGCATGCGTCGATAACGGTATTCACTACGTAGATCTGGCGGAGTCGAATGCGTTTATTGCCAATGCACAAGTCGACACGACACAGACGGCTGTTGTCTCGGGGTGCAGCTCTGTACCCGGGCTGATTCAGGTGTTGGCTCGGCTCTGGCACGGTCGCGACGAAGTGGCGTCGGTTCGGGCACAACTGAGCATCGGGACCAACAACCCCAGTTCCGGCACGCTGCTGTTCTCAATGCTGGACCCTGTGGGGCGTTTGGGCTCATGTGGGCGCTGGTTCGATCACACATGGCGACACCCACATGAAGGCTTGCGGAGTAGGCGATACGGCGTGTACCCCGGAGGTGTCGAGCACGTCGATTTGGGCGGTCGTGCGGTGCCGTTGAAATTTGGTTTCGGACTGGACCGCAGCGGTTACACACGCTGTTTGTCTCTGGGCGCCCCTTTGCTTGCCGCGACACCGCGTACCCTTCTGAGAGTTGCAGCGGTGGCAGGGAGCGCTCTTGCGCCATTGGTGAAAGGATTCGGCACCCGCATCGGGATTCTTGCAGTCGACGCACTGGATGCAGATGGCGAACTTCTGCAGACCATTGAAGTGCGGGCTCGGGACAACGGGCTGGATGTCCCGGCCTGGCCGTCGGTCTGGGCCGCCGAAACATTGATTGGTGGGATCATAAAATCCGGGAGCCTGACGCTGGGCGACTTGATTACGCCGGAGTCAGCCATCGAGCGCTTGCGGCAGGCCGGGTATGAAGTCCTTGGGCAAGGCGGCTCAATCTAATCTGAGAAAATGCCTTGTTGAATTTGCTGAGCTCAAATCGATGGGGTATATTGCACTTAATGCACACGGGCGAGTTGTGCATACTCAGAGAGGAGGGCGTCATGTCTACACGAGCCAGAGTCATCATGGCCTTGAGTCAGGGCTATCCCGAAGAAGTCCGTTTCGATATTGGCGAGACACTTGAGTCTGCGGGTTGGGTTCCTACGGGCGACAACCACGATTGCTGGATGTGTCGGGCGCAAAAGGACGAGATTGACGAGATCGAGCGCAAGGTGCGCAAGATTATTGAGTTTGCGGCGTTTACGGTCGGCGTAGAGGGGCGACTCAGTTTCGTCATGAAGGTCGACAGCGACGAGCCTCGAACTTGCGCGGTTCGAATCGGATCGGGTGGGATTAAGACGAAACCCATACCAGAGAAGTCACGTGGGCTCGACTTCGCGACGAAAAACGTGCCCGGTGGTTCAACGGAAAAGCCCAACGGCAAAGACTTCCCGGGCGTCACGCAGTTGAAGACGGCGTTCTGAATCCGGTGCGGACCCGAACAAGCGTCTATCCGATGTGGAAAGGGCTTTCGCTGTCGGTGTCTTCACCGAAGAAGCTCATCAGCGTGCCGCTGTCTTCAAGCTCAACCTGTTCGCGCGTGATGCTGATAATCAGCACGTCGTCGACGGCCCGGTGCCCGGCGTGTGCGGCCTGATAAATCAGTTCCGGCACGTTGTCATCAACGGCGGCGCGCTTGAGTACTTTGTGGACGCCGGCGTAGTCGAACTCTTCGCCGTCATCCTGCTGGCACTCAATAATGCCGTCAGTAAACATCACGATGCGCCCTTCGGGCTCGATGTTGGTGCGATATACCTGAATGGCGTCTGACCACGCCTCACTGCGCCGCAGCCCGAGCGCCACGCCGGCCGTTAGTACATCTTCGTGCTCGCCATTCGCATGTTGCAGCACCGGGTGCGGGATGCCGCAGCGTGCGTGCTCCCAGTTGCCGCTGACGACATCGAGAACGCCGACCATGGCCGCGACGAACTTCCCCTGCGGGATGTCCTCGGCCAATTCGTCGTTTGCAAAGCGCAGACCCTCGCGCAAGTTACCCTCTTTGATACGCATGCCGATGCTGATGACTTTGCGGGCCATGGATTGGATGACGGCGGCCTGGATGCCGTGGCCTGAAACGTCCCCCACCACCACGCACAACTCGCGCGGGTTCAGCCAGAAGAAGTCATAGAAGTCGCCGCCGATGAAACCGCCAGACGGCTGGTAGTGCACGTCAATGCGAATACCCTGCGGGCTTGGCGGGCTGGCCAGCATCGTGACGAAATTCTGTGCTGCGTCAGTGAGGTCTTCAGTTGTCGCGCGGACCTCGCGCTCCAGGCGCATGATCTGGCTGCGCAACTCGTTGCGTTCGCGCTTGCGTGACTGCTTCTGGCGCTGAGTCTGCCGCAGCACGGTCTCAACCTGCACCCGTAGATAGTCGATGTCGATCGGCTTCTTCAGGATTGCGAAAATGTCGCACTCGTAGGCCGTCAATGCGCTGGTCATGTCGTCCGTGCTGACCATCAGGATGACGGGTACGCGCGACAGGCGTCGGTTGCGTGTGATTTCATTCAGGAAGTCGACGTACTCATCGCCTAGTTTCTGGTCACTGATCAGTAGTGCCGGGATCTTTTGGGTTACGGAATTGCGGGCGTCTTCACTATTGCCCACAGCCTCGACCGTATGCCCGTCGAGCTCAAGCGCTTTGACGATCTCGCCGCGCCTGTCTTCGTTGCCTTCTATCAAGAGAATGTACGCCATCTTGCTGTCCGGGTGTTTATCGTCTGGTGATGGTGATGATGGTTGCGTCATCGTCGGCCCGGGCTTCAAGATCTGCGGCATCAACGATTGTAGCTATGAACTGGTCGCCGGGGCGTGTTTCTTTGACAGCCTTGGTAACACCTTCGACGTCAAACTGGACTTTGTTTTCGTCGTCCTGATAGCACTCAATAATACCGTCCGACATCAGCATCATTGTCTGCTGGCCATCAAGAACCGTTGCGTACTCGCCGACCATCATGTGCCAATCGGCCTTCTTGGACAAGCCGAGCGGGCCACCAGGCGTTACCAGCAATTCAGACTCGCGATTCTTGATAAGCAGCGGGTAAGGCACACCGCACCGAACGTGCTTCCACGCGTGAGTAGCGGTGTTCAACACGCCGATCATACAGGCCGCGAAGCTGCCCGGCGGCAGATCGTTCGTAAGTTCTCGATTGGCGAAGGCGATCGCCTTGTGCAGGTCACCGTTTTCCTGACGGAGTGCCAGACTAATCAACTTTCGCGCCATGGCCTGCAGGATCGCGCCTTGGATGCCGTGTCCGGAAATGTCGCCGACGACGATGGCGAGACGATCACGATCCAGCCAGACGAAGTCATAGAAGTCGCCGCCAAGGCGACCGTACGGGCGGTACAGCAGGTCGATGTCGTAGCCGTCGACTGTCGGTGGTTTGGGCTGCATCCAGGTGAAATGACGCTCGGCCTCGGTGATATCTTCTTCGTTGGCCTTCATTTCGATTTCGAGCCGATCAATGCGGCTCATGTACATCTCTTTGCTGAGCTTACGGCTGAACTTGTAGGCCTGATTCAGGCGCGTGTGTGCACCCACCTTGGCCGCCAGCAGATCGTAATCGAGCGGCTTGTGTACGAAGTCGACGATGTCCCAGCGAAACGTGCGAGTCAGCAATTCGCTGTCGGCATCCTCGGCCATCATCATGATGGGCACGCGTGCGAGGCTTGATTCAGAGCGAATCTCTTCAAGCAACTGAAGTGCCGGCATGCCCGGCAGGCTGATGTCGACGAGCATAAGGTCAGGATCATGATCCTGAGCTTCATAAATCGTATCGCGGGCCGTCGCGGCCTCGACAACACGATGCCCCGCCTTCTCCAGTGCCTTCTTCAGCTCAGCACGGAGTTTGGCGTCATCGTCGGCAATCAGAACCACGGACAAATCGGATACTCCACAGTGTCGGAAAGTCAGCGCAAAGGAAGGTTAGTCGATAACCAAAGCCCCGACAAGACGTTGTGATGTTGTACCCGATGGGACGAAGCGCATATTCTGACCCACCCAATCGCGAAGCCGGCAAATGCGAAAACGGAATCACGGTGCGAGCGAGTGAGCGCAACCACACCTGCATCATCGCTGCCAACTGCACACCAGCCACGCCAACCTGGCAAGACCGAAACAAGGAACCGGGTGGGGCAAAATGCCCCACCCGGCTTTGAATCAGCGCACGCAAGCGCTACTTCTTCTTGCCTTCTTCGCTGTCGTCCTTCTTCGGTGGCTCTTCCTTCTTGGAGTCTTCTTTCGAGTCGGTCTTGACGGTCTCGAATGACTCAACCCCGAACTTGGTGCCATCGAACGCCTTTTCGAGGTCGTCCTTTGTCAGGGTTTTGCCGTCCTTCATTGTGATCGTCGCTGTCTTGGTTTCGTAATCGATTTCAACTTTGTCCACGCCTTCCAGGCTGGAAACGGTCTTGCTGACCGCCTTCACTCACGTAACACCTCACGTCATGCCGGTGATCGTGGCCTTGTGAACGGCTTGCACGACGGCGTTCGAATCATCGCCGTCTGTCTTGTCGCCATCGCTATCGTTGGATTCGAACTTCTCGACACTGAACCGGGAGTCTTCAAAGGCCTTCTTCAGTGTCTCTTCAGAGAGCGTCGCGCCCTCCTTCATGGTGATCGTTGCTAGCTTGTTCTCGAAATCGACTTCAACTTTGTCCACGCCTTCCAGGCTGGAAACGGTCTTAGTGACCGTCTTGACTCACGAAACACCTCAACTCATGCCTGCAATCGTTGCCTTGTAGACTGAAGTCTTGGTGACCTCGGCGTCCTTCGCGTTTTCCTTGTCGGCCTTCTTGGCCGGGGTGTCCTGTGCGTGAAGATTGGTGCTGACGGCACCAACTCCCAACATCAGGATACCCGCTGCTAGTAATAGCTTGCGCATGCGTGCACTCCTAAACTGATCATCGCCGGACACACGTCCGGTACAGTGTACACAACAGCGCACCGCCCGCGCCGATTCCAACCAACCCGAAGCGTTTGGTCGTTGGCACACATTTCTGGCTATTCTTCGATTCCGCAGGCTTTGAGAAACACTTCCCGGGCCTGCTGGTGGCAGGCGATGTGGCCGCCCGGAATGATGTCACGGCTGACGTTCTCGTAACCATTGTCTTTCGCAAGTTTCAACGCGGATTCCCACTGGGCGTCCAGCATGGTTTCTTTGTGCTGGTCTTTCTCGCCTTGGTACGCATGCACAATGATCTTCTTCTTGGCCTCGGCGTCGTCGCTGATTTCTTGTGCACCCGCAAAGTTGCCGCAGGCCGGCACGGCTGCGATGACCTTGTCCGGGTGCTTGAACACCATGTGCCACGTCAGAATCCCGCCGCCGCTGTAGCCCGTAATGCAGATCTTTTCAGTGCCGTTGTATAGCTCGCGAACTTCCTTCATCACCGCCAACAAGCCCGGCTCATCAAAAGCGAGACGGTTGCCCGACCACTCGTCGAGAAACTCCTGCGTGTAGGGGTACTTCTTCGCCTGGCCATCCAGCGAGTTCGTGTTGCTGAACGTGCAGCAGGTGATGATGATGAACTCTTTGTTGCCTTTGGCCGCGGCGCGGTTCATGCCCTGGAAGTTGCTGCCAGCACCTTCTTGCGTCACGTAGATCGGCCACTCTTTGTCCTTGGTCCAGCCGGCCGGCAGTGAGATGTAGTAGTTCATGTCGTGGTCGCGACACTGCATCAGAAGCGGGCTACGAACACTCAGGTCGGCGACACACTCAGTCAGTACTGACTCGCGAGCCACGTCTTTCTTCTCGTCGCCGGTTGGGTGCAACTGTGCGAGATTGAGCAGACGGTAAACTTCGCCGAAGTCCTTCTTGCCGTATAGGGTTCGATACTCACTCTCAACCCAGTCGTTGGCGGTTTCAGCATGCAGTTCAAACGCCCGTGCAAGCCAAGCGTTGACCGTTGTGCGGTCCTTGTCGGTGATTAGCTCGCTGAACAATTGGCAGTAGCCGTTGGCCGCCTTCTTCAGCGCCTTGTTGACCTTCTTTTCGTACTTGGCGACGGCGTCGGCGTCCTCGCTATTTTGCTCATTGTCCAGCTTTTCAAGTGCTTTGGCTGCCTTCCGGTCTTCTGGGACGAGCACCAACGCTTCGTTGAGAAACTCAGCGGCTGTTGCGTTCTGACCGTTGTCGGAGGCCGCGTCGGCTGCGGAGACAAGTTCCTTCGCGATTGCCTGTTTCAACTTTGTAGAGGAGGAGGTATCGGCTGGCTGGGCTACCACTCCAGCGTGAAGAGAAAGCGCCAACAACAGCAGTACTGCCGAACCAAAGCGGGCAAGTATCATAGCGACCTCCAGTAGTGGTGACATTTCGGACAGTGTATGTCCTCAACTGGATGCCGCCAGAAGCGAGTTGGATTCGCACGGGTTAGCAGTGGGCAATGGTTCGAAGAACCTAGTTCGCTTTGCCGCGAAGCAGCCAACTCAAGAATTCGTTGTTGTCGAAAGTGTCTTTGTCGTCAGCGAAACGAACGATGGTCAGCCCGAGCTTTCGTGAAATGAACAGGCGCTGCGTGCCTTTCCCCGCTGCGAACACGAGGTCGCTGGGCATCCACTTTGGTGTTTCGCCGGCGCTGCGCCCTTGTGCGTCCTTTGCGCCCCCACCGGTGTCGCCGTCACTGCTGTCGCTGCCGGCGAGCCACCAGGTCAATCCGTACCCGGCATTGCACGGGCTTGGCTTGAAGCATTCGTCCATCAGTTCTGTCTTAAGCAGCTGTTTGTCGCCGACTTTCCCGCCCATTCGAACGAACTCACCAAACTTCGCCCACTCACCGGCCGTGACGAATACGCCGTGCGGCGTTGCGGGGTTGCCCGCGCGGTCGGTTCGCCAGGTTTGCTTGATGCCGATCGCGTCACCGATGCGGTGCATGAAGTAGTCTGTCAGGTTCATGTCCTTGAAGCTCTCGCTGTTCGCCAGTTTACGCCGCATGAACTCGCCCCACGCGAAGTACTGCGCGGGTCCATACTCAAATTTCTTGCCCGGCTCGTACTTGCACTTGAGCCCGATTGCGTACTCGTACTTGTTCTGGGTCTGGAAGCCTTGCAGGGCGTCCTGTTCCGGCGGGAGCCCCGCGCAAAGGCTCAGTAACATGCGCACGGTGATCTTGCTCAGGCGCGGGTCGTCCTTCCACTCGGTGACTGTGTTGCAGACCAGTTCATCCCACTCGATCAACTCATCTTCAACTGCGCAGGCGGCGATGATGCCGTTGTACGACTTCGTGCCGCTCGCGAGTTGATGTTCCTCGGCTTTGTCATAGCCGTTGTCGTAGCCCTCATAGATGAACTTGCCGTCTTTCATGACGTAGAGAGCTTCGCCGTTAGTAAGACGGTTGTAGTCACGTGCGGCATCCAGGTAGAGACCACTGGCTTCATCGGGCTCGTAATTTTCTTTCATGCCGCTTGCGACTTTGTCTTTGGTGCGCTTAACGGCTTTGCTTTTGAGATCGGCGGCAGCGTTTGCGGCCTTGTTCAGCTCATCACCTGATAGTACGCCGTCGCCGTCAGTGTCGAAACGCATGTAGAGCTTGCGCCCACGCTGCGGCAATTCACTCTCGCTAATTTTGCCGTCGTCGTTTTTATCCAGCTTCTCGAGGATAAGCTGGGCATCTTCGGTCAACTCGACTTCGGGCGCCTCATCGGCTGGTTCCGCAGGCTTGGCGTCTTGAGCCAGCACGCTTGCCAGGGATAGGCTGGCGATGATCAGGGCGGTCAAAACTCGCATCTCTCACCTCATTGGGGATGTGAATGAAACACGAGTGCCCGCAATAAGTAGCGCTACTTTTCGGCCTTTTGTACCTCGTCCAACTTGCTCGCGAGGCTCTCAAGCCTGCTGGCTAGAGCGCGCGGCTTTGATCGCGTGCTACTATCGGATGGTTGGGTACTTTCTCGCGTCGTTGGTGACACGCCGCTCGGGACAACGCCACTGCCGCCGTTGCGTGGAAAGATGCTGCCGGTTGGTATGGGCGTAGGTGCAGAACCTTCGTCACTGTCCGGGGACTCACTACGTAATTCTTCCGCGACCTCGCGCAGGGTCTCTCCGGCTTCGGCCAGAGCGCCTTTCATGACACCGTGTTCTTGTTGAAGGTTGTTGATCTGCTCATAGGCCGGTTTGACGACTTGCGTCCAGATCCCGCCGATTCCCATGGTCGAACCAAGAACCAGCCCCAGTAGAAAGATTGTGAAAGAGGATCGCATCGAAATCTCCGGCCAATAGGCAGTACACAAAACCCGCAATACTGTAACGCAAGTTGAGCGGGCATTCTCCCGCCAAAAAACTGTCGCTCGGCTGCTAGTATACGTGCCGGAGGCTACGCATGTGTCGCAACATCAGAACCTTGTTCAATTTTGACCCACCCGCGACGGACGAAGAAGTCCACGATGCAGCACTGCAGTTCGTGCGAAAGCTGAGTGGTTTCACACGTCCCAGCGCAGCGAATCTGGAACCGTTCGAGCGCGCCGTCGAGCAGGTTAGCGCCGTAGCCAGGGAATTGCTTGTCAGCCTCACAACCAACGCGGAACCCAAGAACCGCGATGTCGAACGTCAGAAGGCCAGTACGCGTTCGAGAAGACGATTTGGGGTCAAGTGAACTGCGCAGTCGCCAGCTTGAACTGGATGAATAAAGTCGCCACTCCACATAACATAAGCTGTCAATCAATTTGGTGATCGACGCGGTATTCCGTGGCAGGATGCGTCAGAAACTGACAGTATCCGTACGTCCTTGTTGATTCCCGGGCGATCCGAGGGTCTTTCTTTCCAGCCCTGAGAAGGTTTGTACGTGCGAGTACTCCTGATTCATATCCGTGACCCGCAGTTTTACGCCCTGCAGCAAGGCGAACGCGGTCCCACCGGCAACATCCAGGTTATGGGCTTTCCGCCAATCGGCATTATGTCGCTGTCATCCGTGCTGAAGAAAAACGGGCACGAGTGCATCATGTTCGACCAAGCGAATCCTGAGACTCCCAATGACAAGATCATTGAGGCAATCAAGGAGCAGAAGCCGGATCTGATTGGGCTCAGCTTCCTGAGCACCACCAGCTATCCCTACGCGAAGCTGATGGCGCGCTTGATCCGAAGCGAAGTACCGGACGCCAAGCTGGCCTTCGGCGGAGTGTTTGCAACCCTGAACGCTTTGCAGGTGAAAGAACAGTGCCCGTACGTCGACTTCGTGTGCCGCGGCGACGGTGAGCAACTGATCCTGGACCTGCTGGACAACTTTGAAGACCCGTCCAGCGTGCTTGGCTTAACCTGGCAGAAGGACGGCAAGATTGTTCACAACCCGGACCGCAAGCTTGAGCGTGAGCTTGACCAGTGGCCGTTCCCGGACCGTGAGAGCCTGAAGCTAGACTTCGTCGAGAGTATGCCGCTGGACGTTCCGGTGATTCTGTCGAAAGACAAGTTCACCACGATGCAGACCAGCCGCGGCTGCCCGTGGCCTTGCGTATTCTGCGACATCCCGATCTTCAATGAAGGCAAGTGGCGCTATCGCAGTGCCGAGAGCGTCGTCGAAGAGTTTAAGGTGCTGCAGAAGCAGGGCGTCGGCAGCGTCTACTTTGTGGATGATCACTTCCTGTTGCAACCCAAACGCATTGAGGCCATCTGCGAAGGCATCATCCGCGAAGGCATTACGGTCAAATGGGGCGTGGAGGGTCGCGTTGACAGCGTCGTACAGAAGCTGTTCCCGCTGATGGCCAAGGCGAACTGCCGCATCGTAATGTTCGGAATCGAAAGCGGCAGCCAGAAGATTCTGGACCGACTTAAGAAGCAGCAAACGCTTGAGCAGATTGAAGTCGCGGTCAAGAACGCCAAGAAGGCCGGTATCGAAATCGTGCACGGGTTCTTTGTCGTCGGCAACCCGGACGAGACCGAAGAGGACATGAAGAAGACGTTCAAGTTCGCAGCGCGTCTGCCGCTGGACACCTTCGGCTTCAACCGCCTCTGCGTCTACCGCGGTACGCCACTGTGGCACGAGTACATGGCGCGTGGTTTGGTGAACGATCAGGAAGACTGGTACAAGTACTTCAAGTGCAGCGAGATCGATCCGACCTGCATGAAGGGGCCGGACATCAACAGAGTACGCGCGAAAGGCCTACGCAGCCTGTTCTTCCGCAAGCTGTTTCTGCATCCTTTCCAGACATTCACGCTGCTGCGTCGCTTCCTGAAGTACATGCCGGCCAAGGACATCTACACGCTGCTGAGCAAACCGTTCAAGGGCAAGCAGAGCGGTGCGACACGCGCCGAAGTGCTGTCACGCGCCGTAGAGCACCAGGACATGAAGACCAACGCCGCCGACCTGACCCAGGTGAGCGACGAAGAGCTAGAGGCCAAAATGGCCGAGTCCAGCAAGTAGTCAGGCAATCAGCTTCAACACAAAGCAGCCCAAGACAAACGTCTTGGGCTGCTTTGGCATTGGTACCCCCGGTAGGACTCGAACCTACGACCCGCTGATTAAGAGTCAGCTGCTCTACCGATTGAGCTACGGAGGCTTGTTGTCAATCACTCGCGTTGCGAGGGGCCTAGAAATACCGTCCGCCGGAACTGTGTCAAGACCCAGTTCGCTTGAGGTCCCTGTCTGTAACGCACAGCTTGATCGATCCGTTTCAGAAAAAGAAGACAGCGACAATCAGCGCAGCTCAACCATGGTGTCGGCGAGCGTTTCCAATTCAAACGTCGCGAGACTGTTTGACACCAACAACACGACGGTGCCATCTCGCACGAAGCTGAAGGCATTTCCCGGAAGCCCGACAGAACTCAGGGCTGCTGTAGATTCAGGACTCTCAGCAGCTTGCAGCACTAACAGCACGCGCCCGTTGCCTTCAAACTCCTGTCGGAATAGGTCAAAGCCCGTATCGGTGGCCTTGCCGCGTAACATGGTTTTCGTTTTCAGCTTCATTCCGGGCGGAGCTTGCGCCGGCTTGAAAACGGTGAAGGCGTACCTTGAGCCTGCAGCACCGGCGCTTCCCGTACTTCCCCCACCTGCGCCTCCGCCCATGCCGATGCCACCCGGCGAGGGCACGACTTCTTTGATCTTGGTGTTCGCAACGATGGTGGCCTGTTGTGTGATCCATGCAGGGCGCTCGTACACCTGCTGCGGTGGGTCCTGTTTGTTTGCAGGCACCGTGGTTTCGGGCGTCGGCTTGTTCTCTCCCGCAATGGGCAAGGGGTTCTCGGGCGGAGTGAAACCGACTTTGAACAGGACCACCAGACCGATACAGAAGAAGACCACGGCCGCTGCGGCGAAGTGTCCAAGGTGGACAATACGGGCCTGATCTGCCGTCTGTTCTTCCAGTTCTCTGATGCGTCGAGGGTCGTGCTCCAGCGTCGAACTCTTGAGCACGGCCACGGCGTTGGTCAATTCAGACAACTCACTGCTGTCCGTAACGTCGCCGAGAGGCTCACCGGCGGCTTTGCTTGCATTGTGGATGAGATTCTCGTCGTTCATGGCGACAGTTCCTTCAGGCGCGGTGCGATCGCCTGTAATCCACGTGCGAAAAGCCTTGCGGCGGTGTCCTCAGAAACGCCAAGAGTCTGCCCGATCTGGACCCAGCTGCATTCGCCCCAGACTTTCAGGCAGACGGCTTCACGTTGGTCAAGCGGCAATGTTTCGAGCGCTGACTGCACAGCCGCTCTTGTTTCCTCACCCTCTGCAGGCGTTTGAGGCGCAACATCATCCGGTTCTGGTCGCAGCTTGAGAGCTCGACGTTCAACGCTGCGGCGCTTTAGCTGATTCATGGCCAGGTTGCGCGCCACGCGAAAGACCCATGCTTCCGGGTTTTCCATCGCTTTTACTTGTTTCCATTCGCGGTGGGCGCGCAGCAGCGTTTCCTGAAACAGTTCTTCGCCCTCGCCGGTATGGCCCAACAGGTAGCATAGATAGCTTACCAGACGCGTTTCGACGCGACGGGCAAACGCCGTGAAGTCCACGGTCTGTGCTGTCTGCACTATGGGCGCCATGCCCTTCCTTGATAAAGAGACAATCGGCGCGGGTAGTTCCCGCACGAAAAGCCAACAAAAGCGGTACTACCTTGTGTATCCGCTTTCGTAGTTAATAAAAGAAGACTGAACAGCGGCCCCGGTTGAAGTTGCCCTTTAGGGACATAAGATTCGCGCACCAATGATCGAAGTTAAGGGCATTACAAAGTACTACGGCAGCTTCAAAGCCCTCGACGAGGTCTCATTCCACGTCGACAAGGGTGAAGTGCTCGGTTTTCTAGGCCCTAACGGGGCCGGCAAATCCACCACCATGAAGGTGCTGACGACATACATCAGCGCCAGTGAAGGCACCGCGACAGTCGGCGGGCATGACGTGCACGTCTTCCCGCATGAAGTCCGCAAGCGTATCGGCTATCTGCCGGAGACACCGCCGCTTTACACCGACATGACGGTTGAGGATTACCTGAAATTCGCCGGTCGCGCCCGCGGGTTGCGCGGGTCGAACCTCAAGGACCGGCTTGAGACTGTTGTCAGTGATTGTGGTCTTCGGAACAAGCTTAAGGCCCGCATCGTCGAGCTTTCCAAAGGCTACAAGCAGCGTACGGGTCTGGCGCAGGCGCTGATTCACGATCCCGATGTACTGATACTGGATGAGCCTACATCAGGGCTTGACCCGATGCAGATAGTCGAAATACGCAAGCTGATCAATCGCCTGCGCGAGGGGCGTTGCATCATCTTCTCGACGCACATTCTGCAGGAAGCCACGGCCGTGGCGGACCGCCTGGTCATCATCAACGGTGGCAAGAAAGTTGCGGACGGCACTGTCGATGAGTTGTCAGCACGGGCGGCTGACGTCCAGAACGTGCGTTTGCTAGTCAAGGGTGGCGACGCGAGCCTGGCTGAGCCATTAAGAAACGTCGCCAACGTCACGACCGTAGAGATGGAACAAGGGCCGACCGGCTATTCACGCTTCGCGCTGAAAGTAGGCGGGGGCGTGAAAGGCAGCCGAGCGGCCTGCGAAAGCATCTTTGAGCTCGTGCAGGGCAAGGGGCTTAAACTGACTGAACTCGCGCCGGAGCGCCTGACGCTTGAACAAGTCTTCC
>JAGQRE010000298.1 GCA_020425695.1 Planctomycetota bacterium | reverse complement strand
ACGAATCGCATCCGTCGGGCTTAGATCAACGGCCCGGTGAGCGAGGGGTTCTTCACTTTCACCTACGAACCCTTGGCTCGTTTCACCGCCAGCTCTCCGGCGAGCGACATTCCATGAGGTCGCGAAACGAAACCGCGCCGACGCGGGATATTTCGCCGCGCGTCGTGCGACATGTCGGACGAGTCGTTGTTCGCGATCGCTCTCTCCGCGCATGAAAAAACCCGCGCACGAAGGCGCGGGTAAACCCACAGACTCTTGGGGCAAGCGGTTCAGCGGAGTGTGCCGACCCCAGGAAGATGCGACGGACTATTCCCAGTCCTCGTCCTCTTCTTCTTCGTCTTCATCCTCTTCCTCGTCGTCGTCCCATTCCTCTTCTTCCTCTTCCCATTCCTCTTCTTCTTCGTCTTCAAACTCTTCTTCGGCGTCGTCCGCGTCCTCGCCCTCTTCTTCCTCTTCGTCGTCCTCGACTTCTTCCCAGTCGCCGTCCTCTTCGTCCTCGTACTCTACGTCCTCGTCCTCGTCGTCTTCATCCTCGTCATCGTCCTCGAATTCTTCTTCGTCGAACTCTTCTTCCTCGAGCTCTTCCTCTTCGTCTTCATCGTCGTCGTCATCTTCT
>JAGQRE010000297.1 GCA_020425695.1 Planctomycetota bacterium | reverse complement strand
CAGTGACGCTGAGTATCTCCGGCAACAGCACCACGGAAGGGCTTGACGTATTCATTGGTGACCTTGATGCCATGGCGGCCACAGGCTTTAGCGGTACCGTCGATTCCGGCAGCGATGCTGGGACGGGCACGATTGCTCTTTCGGTGACCAGCGGCTCGTACACGGGCGTGCATCAGTTTGCGCTCAGTATTCGCTCTGGTACCGGCACTGGTCCGGTTGCGTACACCGGTACGGTTGGTGTTACGACGCTGGCGGGTGGTGCGATCACCCAGACGGAATCCAACACAGTTGCCCAGAATGGCTACACCGAGGCGTTTCGACTGTTTAGCCGGGCGATTCAAATGAACTGGGGCGTGGATGCCGGCGGCACCCCGCAACCGACGGAGTTCATGGTCGATTTCGGCTCGGTTTCGCAGGCGATTACGTTCGTTCTTACGGGTGACGGCAGTGTGGCGGGCGACCTGGAAGTGTTTGAAGTGCTGGCCAACGGTACGACCAACAGCCTCGGAACAGTGTCGGGCGCAACCACGGACTGGACGGACGATGCCAACTTTACGTCGTCAAGCCGCAGCGGCGTGGTGCGGTTTCGCGTGGTGGCGGACACCGCGAACATGGAC
>JAGQRE010000296.1 GCA_020425695.1 Planctomycetota bacterium | reverse complement strand
CGCGCCCCGACGAGCGCCCTTACCTTGGCGCCCATGTAAGAGCAGACCCGAGACTATCGAAGCGGCCAGCCCCAGTCGCAGAACGCCCTGATCGTGACGACCGGCAACGAGGTCAGCGGGTATCGCATCCGCGAGTACCTCGGCATCGTGCGCGGCATCGTCGTGCGCTCGCCCAGCATCGGCCAGGGCATCGTGGGCGCGTTCAAGTCCATGGCCGGCGGCAACATCCAAGAGTTCACCGACGTGTGCGAGATCGCGCGCCAAGAGGCCTACCTCATCATGCTCGAGCACGCGCAGGCGCTCGGCGCGCACGCCATCATCGGCATGCGCTACGACGCCACAGAGTTCATGCAGGGCGCGACCGAGGTGCTCGCGTACGGCACGGCCGTGCGTATCGAGGCCTGACGGCGCGACGTGCCGCACCTCAGCGCGCGGCGTCGAGCTCCACGCCGAACGCCACGCCGAGCCAGTAGGTTCCCATGATCTCGCGTCGCTCGAGGGCGAAGTACGTCCCCTCGGCGAGCCACGCGTTGTACTCACGACCGAGGCGGCCCACGCGCGCGTACGCGGCGAGGGTGAGCTCTGCGGCGTCGTCGCCCACGGCCGAGCGGGTGCGCC
>JAGQRE010000295.1 GCA_020425695.1 Planctomycetota bacterium | reverse complement strand
AGTTCGATCCGCACGCGTTGATCGAGGGCGTCGGCATCACCTGCTGGACGATCGGCGCCGAGCGCGGCTACATCTACCTGCGCTGCGAGTTCAAGAAGGGCATCGCCACGGTCCAGAAGGCGATCGACGAGGCCTACGCCGCCGGCCTGTTCGGCGAGGACGTCCAGGGAAGCGGTCGCACGATCCACGTGTCGCTGACGATGGGGGCGGGCGCGTACATCTGCGGCGAGGAGACCTCGCTGCTGAACTCGATCGAGGGCGTCCGTCCGTATCCGCGCAACAAGCCGCCGTTCCCGGCGGTCGAGGGCCTGTTCGGCTGTCCGACGATCATCAACAACGTCGAGACGATCACGAACATCCCGCACATCGTGAAGCGCGGCGCCGAGTGGTACGCCGGCCTCGGCTGCAAGGACGACCCGGGCTCGCGCCTGTGGTGCGTCTCGGGACACGTGAAGCGTCCCGGCGTGTACGAGGCCGAGACCGGCTTCAAGCTGCAAGAGCTGATCGACGAGCACTGCGGCGGCATGCGCGGCGGCAAGACGCTGAAGTGCGTCATCCCCGGCGGCAGCTCGTCGAAGGTGCTGCTGCCCGACGAGGTCGCGCAGGTCACGATGGACACG
>JAGQRE010000294.1 GCA_020425695.1 Planctomycetota bacterium | reverse complement strand
CGCGACAGGATAAGGTTCGGATCGACCCGCTGGGACTGTCGCTGTCGCCGGCACGGTCGGGAACGGACGGCTTTTTCGTGTCGGTGATGGCGCGCGGCTGATCTGGCCGCGCGCGAACACCGCCCTATCTCCGGCCTCGATATCCGGAGCCCGCCATGACACGACACCTGCCCTCCCTTGCCCTGTTTCTCCTCCTCGTCGTCGGCGGCGGCACGCTGATCGGCATCACCACCGCGCCCGGCGAATGGTATGCCGCGCTGTCGAAGCCGTCCTTCAATCCGCCGAACTGGATCTTCGGGCCGGTCTGGACGACCCTCTACGTGCTGATCGCCATAGCCGGCTGGCGCGTCTGGCACATCGCCGGCGCAAGCGCCGCGCGCGCGTTCTGGTGGGCGCAGCTCGGGCTCAATTTCCTGTGGTCGCCGGTGTTCTTCGCCGCCCACATGATCGGCGCTGCGCTGGTCGTCATCGTCCTGCTTGCCGCGGCGATCGTCGGCTTCATCGTCGCAAGCCGGCGGGTCGACGGCCTCTCGGCACTGCTGTTTCTGCCCTACCTGGCCTGGGTCGCATTCGCCACCGCGCTCAACGCAGCGATATGGCTGCTCAACTGATCATGATGCAC
>JAGQRE010000293.1 GCA_020425695.1 Planctomycetota bacterium | reverse complement strand
CGATGAGAACGAGGCTCATGTGGGCCAGCGGGGCGAGATCGCCCGACGCACCGACCGAGCCCTGCCCCGGAATGACGGGCAAGACATCGGCATTGATGAGGGTTGCCAGGGCTTCCATGGCGGCGAGCGAAATTCCAGATGCGCCCCGCGACAGGGCATTGAGCTTCATCAGCAGGACAAGCCGAACGACTCCCGAATCGAGGGGCGCTCCGACGCCTGCCGCGTGAGACCGCACGATGTTGATCTGGAGGGCGTTCAGGTCGCTTGCGGCGATGCGCGTCTTGGCCAGTTTGCCGAAGCCGGTGTTGACGCCGTAGATCGCGTCACCCGTGGCGAGCAGGTTCTGCACCGTCGCGGCACTGCGGGTAATGAGTGCACGGGCCTCGGCGGTGAGCTCTACCGCGATCGGGCCAGCCAATGCGGCGCGGATGTCACTGAGATCAATGGGTCGTTCGCCGACGCGGATCATGCGGAGAGCCTCTTGAGTGCCGCCTGGAAGGTGCTGGCGATCCGATCCTCATGCATGTGGTGGCGGTCCTTCACAACATGACGGCCGGCAACGAGTACATCCTTCACCACGGCGTTGCCAGCCGAGAAGATCCAGGTGTCGAGTGCCGCATCGCCA
>JAGQRE010000292.1 GCA_020425695.1 Planctomycetota bacterium | reverse complement strand
ACGACCTACCCAAAGCTGACGCATTCGGTGGGCGAAGTACTTGAAGAAGAAGTCAGCGCGTTCATGACCGGGCCGCTGACCAACTGGCGACGCGACCTGCTGCCCGAAGAGATCGACTGGGCTTGCAGCGACACGGCCCGCGGCTCACGCGCATGGTTGCGCATTGACGAAATCGCTGACCTTGGCGGCGCTAACTCGGCGCCGGCGAACGCCGAAATCGCCCCGCCAGCAAGTCGCCCGATGCTTGGCGTTCGCATGATGCAGAACGTAGACGAGCCGACTGTCGAGAACGTCGTGAAAGACAGCACAGCCGAAACCATGGGCATTGAATCCGGCGACATCATCAAGAAGCTGGATGACCACAGCATAGCCAGCATGCAGGACCTACTGGACGCCCTCGACACAAAGACCGCAGGCGACGACGTAACAATCGTCGTTGAGCGCAACGGCGAAGAGAAGACGCTGAAGGGCACTTTCCCGAAGGCGCGACGCCAGCAGCGTGACGAGAACCCGACGCTGGTGGCTCGTGTGATTGCGAAGCTTGAAAAGCCGGGGCAGATAAAGCTTCAGGTCCGGAATACCAAACGGGTAACGATCCGGGTCGCGCCTTCGATGCTGGACGCCG
>JAGQRE010000291.1 GCA_020425695.1 Planctomycetota bacterium | reverse complement strand
ACCCTAGCTCCGTTCGGGCCTTTGTCATGTCCGCCTCGGTATGCGGCTGGTAGAAGGCGTACGGGTTCTCGAAATAGTCCGGCTCCAGCGCGGTCCCCAGCGCAGCGTTCAGCGCCGCGATCACTTCGTTGAACGAGAACGCCTGACCGCACCCGCAATTCAGGATCATGCTCTTGGGCGCCCCCAGGGCGGCCAGGGTCAGCGACACCACGTCCTTCACGTACACGAAATCCCGCCGCTGCTCCCCAGCCCGGAACACCCGCGGCCGCTTCCCCGCCTTCATCTGCAGGTACAGCTGGAAGATCATGCTCGCCGCCGCCTTCTTGTGCGCCTCGCGCGGCCCGTAGACGTTGAAGTACCTCAACCCCACGATCTTCCAGGCCGGCTGCCGGCGCGCGAACCGCCGGGCCAGGTTGTCCAGCTGCACCTTCGAAAAAGCATAAACGTTCGCCGGCGCCGGCCTGTCGTCCTCCCGGTTCACCCCGGAGGCGATCCCGTACGTCGCAGCCGAGGAGGCGTAAACAACCGGAATCTGATCCCCCGCGGCAAACTCCAGAAGCTGCCGGAAGCCCTCCACGTTGTCGTGCACCTGCAGATGCTGGTCGTGCTCCGTGGTGTCCGTGATCGA
>JAGQRE010000290.1 GCA_020425695.1 Planctomycetota bacterium | reverse complement strand
CTGTTGCAAACTGGTATGCCGGCTTTGGCGCATTGCAGCTTCTGAATACACCCCTTACCTTGCTTCTTCCTTTGAAAACTGTCCAGACGGCACTGCAATCTGAGGATAGATTCTGAACGATCGCCCGTCAATTCCTTGAGAACTGTTTGCACACAGGAGCACCCAGATGCGATACAAACTATTCGGCCGCAGCGGCCTGCGGGTCTCAGAACTGGCCCTCGGCACCATGACCTTCGGGCCGGAGTGGGGCTGGGGCGCGGACAAGGAGACCAGCCAGGCGCTCTTCGATCTCTACGCGGACGCTGGCGGCAACTTCATCGACACCGCCAACCGCTACACGGAAGGCACGGCTGAGAAATATGTCGGCGAATTCGTCGCGAGCGATCGCGAGCATTTCGTCGTGGCCAGCAAGTACACCCTCAAGATGCGCGACGGCGACCCCAACTTCGGCGGCAACCAGCGCAAGAACATGATGCAGTCGCTGCAAGCCAGCCTCAAGCGGCTCAACACCGACTACCTGGATATCTTGTGGCTGCACGCCTGGGACTTCACCACCCCTGTGGAAGAGGTGCTGCGCGGGCTGGACGATCTGGTGCGGCAGGGCACGGTGCTCTACGTCGGCATCAGCGACACGCC
>JAGQRE010000289.1 GCA_020425695.1 Planctomycetota bacterium | reverse complement strand
TGGGTCACGGTGGTTCACCTCCACCGCGTGGGGATTCTTGCAGTCCAGGTTGTAGTTGCGCGCCGCAATGTCTGCAGCCGATACCTTCCAGGCGTTCTCTGTTGTCTTCCGTCCTTTGCGTGAGGGGCCACCCCACCAGGCCTTTTCGAGGTCGAATTCCTTGATCTCCAGTGGCTTGGAGCGTGAATAGCTCTTGTAGCCATCCGGGTACGGGTGTTCAAAGAACCAGACATCTTTCGTCGGCTCGCCCTTTTCGAAGAACAGCACATTGGTGGCGATGCTGGTGTAAGGTGCAAAAACACCCTTGGGCAGGCGCACGATGGTGTGCAGGTTGAACTCTTCGAGCAGTTCGCGTTTGAGCGTGGTCTTGGCGCCTTCACCAAACAGGAAGCCATCCGGCAGCACGACGGCGGCGCGGCCTGTGTCGTGCTTGAGCAGATGCATGATCAGCGCCATGAACAGATCGGCGGTTTCGCGGGTTTGATACTTGCGCGGAAAGTTGTTTTCGATGCCGTCTTCTTCCATGCCGCCAAAGGGCGGATTGGTGAGGATGATGTCCACCCGGTCTTTCGGGCCGTAATCTTTCAGCGGACGGCTCAGGGTGTTGTCGTGGCGGATGTTTCTGGGCACATCGAT
>JAGQRE010000028.1 GCA_020425695.1 Planctomycetota bacterium | reverse complement strand
CAAAAAGCTCGTTGCTGAGGCAATCCAATCGCTCTGCGCGCAACTTGACTTGCTCGGCCGATTCTTCGCCGGTCACATAAAGCACCGCGCGCCCCGTCGCCTGCGCGTACTTGTGCGCGGCTTGCAATGTCAGCGTACTCTTGCCGATACCGGGGTCACCCGCCAAAAGCACAGCCGTGCCGGGTACAAAGCCGCCGCCGAGAACGCGGTCAAGCTCAAGGATGCCGGTCGGGATACGCGAAGAAGCCAGCGGTTGCACTTCATTGATGCGTTGCGGCTTCGTCGATGTGTTCAGGGCGGCGCGGCGCGAGGGGCGCACCTTTGACGTGTCAAGTTCCTCAACGAACGAGTTCCACGCCCCGCAGCCGGAGCATTTCCCCATCCACTTCGGCGAGTTGTACCCGCACTCTTTGCACGCAAAAACAAGCTTGGTCTTCTTGGCCATGGCCGGATGATCGGTGATCGTCGGTCAATGTTCAATGACCGCGATACAACCCGCTGTACGTGGACGATCTACTCGTCCTGGTAGCCCTTCCAGTAGCCGCTGGGGCTTGGGCCTATCTCGGTAGGATATACGACGCTGCCCTCGATCACGACGTCCGCGCCAACCGTGCGCGTTTTGACGTGATCGAACGTGATGGCCCGCTCGACGTCCGGTATGCCGGGGCCCTCCACGGGTGTCGTCGCCGCTTCGCCGCCGAAGATCTTGGGGGCCAGGTAAATCTTCACCCGGTCGATGGCACGCTCTTGAAACGCTGATGCGAACAGCCCGCCGCCGCCCTCGATGATTGTGCTGATAACACCACGGTCGCCCAGATCATGCAGAATCTCGTGCCAACGCAGTTTGTTGCCGTGCTTGGGCAACAGAATCAGGTACACGCCGGCGTCTTCCAGTTGCTTTTGCTTCTCTTCCGAGGCGTCCTCGGCGCAATAGATGAACACCGGAAAGTCGCCCGCCGTCTGTACCAGTTTGCGATCCAGCCCGATACGCAAGTCGCGGTCAATCACGACGCGCAGGGGCTGGCGACCTACGTCGCCGCGTGCAGTCAGCAGCGGGTCGTCGCGTTCGACCGTGCCGGTGCCGACGATCAGCGCACCCGTGCAACCACGGTCGTAGTGGACTTCGCGGCGGCTGGCGTCGCCGCTGATCCAGCGCGCGTCGCCGGTTCGCGTGGCAATCTTGCCGTCGAAGGTCATGGCCCACTTGGCAGTCACCAGCGGGCGCCCGCGCTCAACATGAGCGAAATAGGCGGCGTTGAGTTCATGGGCTTCCTCAAAACACTCGCCTACCGAAACATCAATGCCCGCATCAGCCAGCGCTTTCACGCCCAGCCCTTTGACAGTCGGGTGCGGGTCCTCAATGGCAACCACGACACGTTTCAACCCGGCCGCGATCACCTGCGGCGCGCAAGGCGGAGTCTTCTTGCCCTCAAACGCCTCGCAGCACGGCTCAAGGCTGACGTACATCGTAGCGTCTTTGGCTTTCTCACCAGCCATCTTGAGCGCGTTGACTTCGGCGTGTGCACCGCCGAACTCTTCGTGGAATCCTTCACCGACGATCTGGCCGTCTTTAACGATCACCGCCCCAACCATCGGGTTGGGTGCAACATAGGGTTGGCCTCGGCGTGCGAGCTCGAGGGCGCGCCACATAAATCGACGGTCCTGCGCCATGACTGTTCCTGTTGGGGGTGTATGCAATCTAGCGATTCAGCTACTGATGCGACAGAGCCACTTAGTCAGTTCCACGCAGACGTACAAAGGTCAGCCCGACGACACCGCATACCGCCCCGCAGGCCCCGCCGATAAAAAAGAGCTCACGCGGGCCAATCCAGCCAAGCGCCAACCCCGTCGCCAGCGCCGATAGCGCCGTGAAGCCCTGCACGGTGATCGTAACCAGGGCAAAGATGCGCCCCAGCCTCTGACGCGGATAGTGCCGCTGGATCAGCGTAGTCCGTCCCACGGTGATCAGCGGAATCGTCAGCCCGTGCAGGAAAATCGCGATCAGGAACTGCTCAAAAGTCTGAAGCCACAAGAACGGTACGTAGGTGATGCCGTCAAGGAACATGCCCGCAATCACCAGCTTGCCGGTCTTGATACGGCTGCCGAAACGCGAGATCAGCAACGTACCCACAAACCAGCCAAGCCCAAGGCAGGCCTCGAACACGCCGTAAGCCCACGTTTCCAGCTTGAGATGCGACTTGATCAAGAACATGCCGCCGACAATGGCCGGCCCCATAATGAAGAAGTTGTCCACGGCCGTAAGAAACAGCAGCGCCCGCAGGCGTGTGTCCTTCCATGCGTTGGCAAGGCTCTCGCGCAGTTCGAACATCGAGCTGGGACGAGGAGGCACAGCAGAAGTGGGCTTCACCGCCTGTGGGGCTCTCGACCGAATCAGAAGGATGCAGACGAAACTGAACGCAAAGCTGACGGCGTCCGCGGCCAGCAACCAGACCAGCCCTGTCGGCCCCGGTTGCTCACCACCCCAGAGTTCCGGCCACAGAATCAGACCGACAAGTCCCGCCCCCAGAATCACGGCCAGTTGCTGGCTGGTCTGGAAGATGCTGTTGACGCGCAGCAACTGCGCGCCTTCGGCCAGGTCAGGTATCAGCGCGTCACGGGCCGGGTTGAACACAGTCGCGAACAGATAACTCATGAAGGCCACAAGCGGCAGCATCCACCACGCCAGCACACCCGCGAAGTACAGCAGAGGCACAAGCCCGATCACGAGAGCACGGACGGCGTCGCTGATCAGCATCATGCCGCGCCGCGAGAAGCGATCGACCAGCACGCCTGCGTATGCGCCGAAAATCAGGAACGGCAGCGCATCCATCATGCGCGTAAGCCCGACTTCAACGCCCGCGTCACGCCCGATCAGAAAGATAACCAGAAAACCGATGCACGTCGAAAAGACCGAGTCGCCGGTCCCTGAAACAAACTGAGCCAGCCAAAGCAGTAACAGATTGCGTCTGCGCAGTGCGGGGCGCGTTGCGTCGGGTGCAGATACGGAAACTGGCTCGGCTAACTCTTGCGACATGGGCCGGAGTGTAGGTCACGCCTGCGCGAACAGAAGTGCCGATTGCTACAGACCGGTACTCCGATTGGACTTGTCCCCCCACCCTCCCAAGTTAGCCTTGCCGCCCATGGGTGACGCTGAGATAGATCCGGCAAAAGAGGCATTCCGGCACATGGTGGACGGGCTGTACCAGCGCGCAGCCACGGGGCGTGGCGTCATCGCCCTTGAGTTGTCCGCCGAACTGATCGCCGCCTCGATTGAAGGCGGTGCGAAGGGTCAGCAGGAAGCCGACGTCAGCGACGTATCGCTCCAGTTCTTTGACGACGCAGCGGTCTTCAGCGCCCGTGTGAAAGTGAAGGGCAAGGCATGGCCGCCACGCCCTCCGGTGGACACGCGAATCAGCTTCAGCGCCCGCGAAATCACCCACAGCGACGCGGGCGAGTCAGGCTCATTGATCTTCCGTGTCGAGAAGCCGCTTACGTTCAGCAGCACGTTTGCTGACGTACTGGTCGGCGTGGTCGGCAAGCTGTTCAAGAAGATGCCGATTTCTCTCGATGCCCTGCGCCACAAGGATGCGCTGGTCACGATTGATTTCGCCGAGATGGTCTCGAAGTCACGCCCCGACCTTGCCGCCAGCGTTTCCAAGGTCCGGCTTTACAACCTCAAGGTCACGCAGCAGCGCGTGCGGGTCGAAGTCGGTTTCCTGAGGTAGACCACCGGTATGGACATACTCCTGATCATACTGCAGTTGGCTTTCGGCGTGCTCGGGCTTCACTTCGGCGCGGAGTGGCTGGTGTCCGGCAGCAGCCGCCTGGCGCTGAGTTTCGGCGTGAAGCCGCTGATCATCGGGCTGACGCTGGTAGCCTTCGGGACCAGCGCGCCGGAACTTACGGTCAGTATGGCCGGGGCGTTGCAGGGCTCAAGCGATTTGTCCGTCGGCAACGTCATCGGCAGTAATATTGCCAACATCGGTCTGGTACTCGGGCTCAGCGCGTCAATTCGCCCGATCTATATTGAGCCCGAAGTCTTCAAGCGTGATCTGCCTGCAATGCTGTTTGCAGCCCTGCTGATCGCCGTGTTGCCGTTTATCGGCGGCCCGATCGAAAGCGGCGAAAACGTCGTGTTCATGCTGGACCGCTGGAAGGGCGTTGTTCTGCTTGTGACCATCGCGGTCATTCTGTTCATCATGTTTCGCAGTGCGCGCGGCGGCGGTGACGAAAACCGCGAAAAGCTAAGCCGCGGCAAGTTCGCGGCCCTCGCCGGGCTGACGGTGCTTGGGCTTTGTGCCCTGCTGATCGGCGGCAAGCTGTTTGTGGACGGCGCCGTTGACGTGGCCGAGAGAATCGGTGTACCTGAGCTCGTGATCGGCCTGACCGTACTGGCAGTCGGCACCAGCCTGCCCGAACTCGCCACCAGTATCGTCGCAATTATTCGTGGCGAAAGCGCAATCAGCCTCGGCAATGTCGTAGGCAGCAACATCTTCAATGTCTGTCTGGTCTTGGGTCTGGTTGCGCTGGTTTCGCCGCTCGCGATTGACGCACGCGTGATGAAGTTCGACATGATCGTGATGCTCATATTCTCGGCCGGCGTGACGGCCCTGGCCTGGCGCGGAAAACGCCTGAGCCGGGTTGAGGGCATGATCCTGCTGTCCGCCTACGCGCTGTACGTAACCAACCTGTTCATGGGTTGGGTGTAAGCAAGCCCGCATCGATCTCTTTCAATTCCGCCCCAGCCGAGAGGCTGGGGGTCGCCAAAGGCGACGTGTTTCTGGACACCTACTCCGTCGTCGCTTTCAGCGACCCCCGCGCTTCCGCACGGGGCGGGGCGGGGCGGGGCTGCATCTACCAATTCAAATTATTCTTGAGATTCCAGGTAACACGGCGGAGGCTGCACCCGTAGGCCTCTTGGATACCTGTTCCAGGAGAGTTTCATGCGGACTTCCAGCCTGCTTGCCGGCCTGTTTGCCTTGTTGATCGTCGGCGGTGTTGCTTTCGGCGCCGGCTACTTCGTTGCAAAGACCGAATTCGAAAGCGCACCGAAGACAGAACCTGTTGTTGCGAAAGACGACACGCTCGACAAGCCGGTGTTTGACGAAGGGCCGCTTCAGGCCCCTGACAAAAATGCTGCAAACACGGAAGCAACGACGGACATCCAGCCGAAGGTCGCTGGCACGGACCCGGACCAGCCCGCTACGACAACCAACGAACAACCGGCGGACGATCTGCCGAAGCCTGCCGACACGTCCGTAGAAGCCCAGCCGAAACCGGGCGTCCCCACAACTGAGGATCTCGAGGCAGCCGAAGTCGGCAACGCTCTCGAAGAGATCAAGAAGAAGCTGGGCGACCTGAAGGACATCGACACAATCGACCCGGAGTCGTTCGAAGAAATGCTGAACGGCCCGAAGGTCGATTTCAGCGCAACGGTTTCAGGCCAGGTCGTTGACGCGTCGGGGGTTCCAGTAGCCGGCGCTGAGGTCCGTGCGACGTTCAGCGAGGACTACACGTCGGAAGACGCCGGCAACAGCGTACGCTTCGTTACCTCAATCGGCGACAGCAACTCCGGCAGCGTGATCGCGACAACAGACGGCGGCGGCTACTTCACGGCTGAGATCAACCGTAAGATATCTGAAAAGGCCCGGCTGAGCGCGGGGCTCACCGCCAACGCCGACGGCTACGCCGAAAGCAAGAAGAACTCGGCCACGCTCAAGAACGGCGAAACCAAGGAAGGTATCAAGCTGGTACTGCGAGGCGCCGGTGGAGTCACCGGACGCGTCGTTGACAGCAGCGGACGCGGCGTGGAAGGCGTGACGGTTGGGCTGAATTCTGCCGGCGGCAACTCGTTCGGCGACAACATAGAGTTCAACTACGGCGGCAGCAGCAAGTACTCCGCGAAGACTGACGTCGGCGGCAACTTCAACATCGAGGGCGTACCCGAGGGGCGCTACAAGTTCAAGCTGTCCGGCAGCGGCTATCGCCAGGTCAGCGGCCCCACCGAAGTAGACGTAAAGACCGGGCTGATTGAGCGCGCCGCGACGGATTTCCAGGTCGCCGTCACCAGTTCCGTTCGAATCGCCTTTATTGACGTTGACGGCAAACCCATCCAAGGCTGGGCGAACGTCAAGTTCCTCGACGACAGCGGCAAAACGGTCAAACAGCTGAACGGTCCCGTAAAGGCAGACGGTGTGTTTGAGCAAAACGACCCACCCGCAGGAACATTCAGCGTCGAGATCAAGCTGTGGGGCTATAAGACGCACAAGGTGAACGCCACATTGCTCGATGGCCAGCGCTTCGACTTCGGGACTATCACCCTCGAAAGAGACGAAAACGCCTCAGGCGGCAGCACAGTAATCATCCCAGACGACGAGTAGCCGCTGGGGCAGTGTTGGCGCAGTAAGCAGTGGCATCGGGTTCCAGCCGATGAGTTTCAGCGCCTTCCAGGCGCTAGCAATCGGCTAGAAGCCGATTGGACTCATCCGCAAGATGCGGATGCCACTCTTGAAGTTAAGCTAATGACCACAAGCCGCATGTGACAGGCTTTGTTCATGAGAACGTACCTGCTCATTGGCTTCGTCGGCATCATCGCACTCAGTGTGTGCGCATGTGGCACCAAGCCCGCTGAAGGGCCACCGTCGGAAACAAAATCCGCGGCGGCAGTAGACCTGCCCATGCCGCCAAAGGCCAAGGTCGCGACCCCGGCCGCGACTTGGGGCGCGCCAGCCCCGTTCGACCCACTGGAAATCAAGAACATCGACGTGCCGAATGCGGATCGTCAGGCCTACATCGAAAAACTCAAAGCCGAAATCGAAGTCGCCGCTTTGTTGGAGGGTGTCACTATCACCTCACAACAGGTCCCCGCCCTTGATGCAAACGGAAATGCGGTTTTGGACGACGAAGGCAATCCTGTCACCCACACCAAACACGTTGTCGAATATTGGTTCGAAGGTCACGACCACCCTTACCGGGCTGGTCAACGAGTCGGTGACACCGACTTCATCATTCCCGACGGCTGGGATACCAACAGACTGAGAAAGAACGCCGCGCAATCCGAACATCCCGCCGGGTTACATGCCTCCCTACGGGGCGCAAAACAAGTAGCCGTGACTTCGCGGTCTTCGCTCTGCTTCGCACCTTCGCGTGAAACCACCTAGACCTTGCGGTGGGTCGTGCGCGTGCGCTCGGTGCCGTCCGGCAGCTCTACGATTTCGTAGTCGCCGAACAGGTTGGGCGCTTCCTTCTTAAGCAGGCGGGCTACGTCACATGCCAGGGCACGAATCTCGGCCTCGGCGTGAATGTCGCCGCGCAACTCAATGAAGTGCCGCCAGGCACGGGCGTTGCCGGTCACAAAGATCTTGGTCTCTGTCGCGTTGGGCAGCACGGCGCGGGCCGCCTCGCGCGCAGCCTTGCGGCGGGCGCGAATCGTCTTCTTCTTGAAGAACTTGGCAATCGACTCCGATTCGGCAGCGCGCGAGCGCCATTCGTCGATACTCAGGTTGTCGTGCCCTTCGACAGCTTCACCGAAGGTGAACTTTCCGGTTTCACCTTCGGTTAGCTGTTCTTCCCGCAGCGCGAAATCAACCAGCCCAGTGGGCGTGGCGTATTTCTCCGCGAGTTTGTCAGTCAGTTCGCCATACACCTTCAGGCTGACGTCGCAGAAATCCTGCAGCGTCTTCTCAAGCTCCGGGTCGTCCTGCACGGCTGGCGGAATCACGAACTGAGCGTCAGTTTCATCCACATAGCGCTGACTGAGCTGGCTGTAGGCGAAGCCGGCCCGGTGGCGCACCAACTCGTGCGTCAGGCTGCGTGAAATGCCTGTAAGCAGCAGGCTGTACACGGTGTGCTCAAGCACACTGCCGTGGCCTACCTTGATGATGTTGCTGAGGTAGCTGTTGTTGTCCTTGCGCCCCTGTTTCTCGCCAAAGCTCATGTAGCAGATGCGACCCGCAAGCTCCGGGATTCGGTGCGCCGGGTTGTCGGTATCGGTGATCCAGACGTCGGCCTCGTTGTCGAGGAATCGTTGCACTTCCTCGGCTGGCATGACCTGCTTACCGACAAGATAGATGTTCGCGCGTTTGAAGTATTTCTGCATGTGTTGGACCTCGCGCGGGACTCTACATAAGCACGAGACACGGACAGGAGTGTTGATAGGTGTCGGAAAACAGAAGCCCGGCATAAGCCGGGCCTGTGTGATCTGAATACAATCCCAAGCTACATCAACATCGGATCAACGTCTTCATCGGGCGCGAGCCCGGTGTCGTCAGCCGGTGCCAGTTCAGCACCCTCTTCAGGGCCTTCATCGGGCACTGTGAATTCGCGGGTGGCCTTCTCGACTTCGTCAAACTTATCGAGAGCAGGCTTGGTTTTGGCCGCGTCGTTCGGGTTCATGGCCTCGAAGAACCGAATCTGCGCCGAAAAATCCTGCGCTGCCCTGGCCACTTCGCCGACGGCCGTGGCAATCCGCCCGCGCACGTGTCGGATGTCTCCGGCCTCAAGCGAGCGGTCTTTCTCAAGCCCGTCATTGAGCTTCGTAAGTTCGCCAAGCGAGCCTTCCAGCTCGCCCGCGACCTGCATGAAGTCGCCCGCTAGATTGTCCGCGTCAAAGGGCTCAGAGCCCGTTGCAAACGGCTCAGTGATAGAGGCACAAAGGCGCGAGGCCTCAACCCGTTTCTCAAGAAACAACAGCGTCAGTTCAGCAGACATGCGAACCTCGTAAGTTCGGACAAACGTATGGTTTGCGCATGATACGACATTTTGCGCCAATCTGAACAGGTTTACTAGACGCAGCCTCCGAACTAGCATTCAAGCCGGCCCAGTATCAGATACGAAACGGAGATCAGCATGAAAACTCTCACTACGCTCTCATTGGCCTTGCTGTTGCTCACTACGCTGAGCCTTACCGTGGTTGCCCAAGAAAGCGACGATCGCAAGACCGACTCTGTGCCCAAAGGCCACGACCTGACCCCCAAGTACACCAAGGGTCAGAAGTCACGCTATCGCCAGACACAGACGACAGACTCCACCAGTGAGGTTATGGGGCAGAAATCAAAGTCACTCAGTGTGCTCACCTACGAGTTTGAGCAGGAGTGCACGGATATCGCCGACGACGGCACACCGTCCCTCAAAGCCAAGTACACACGCGTCGTAATTGACGATACGACTGACGGCGAGAAAACCGCCGACTATGACAGCGCCGAGGGCGACAAGCTGGCTGATCTTGAAGACGGCGACAAACTGAAAGCACTCCTGAACGGCCTCGAACTCTCGTTCACCATCACGAAGGAACGCAAAGTCGCCGACCTGAAAGGATTCGACGAGTACAAGAAACGTGTCAAAGAACAGGTCAGTGAAATGCATGCAGCCATGCTCGAATCCATGAACGGCGACGCGACAATGCGTGACAGTATGGAAGCCTCGTTGCGGGCGCTACCGACAGAGCCAGTTGCCGTAGGCGACGAGTGGACCAACGAATGGTCAACCGCGATGCCGACTATGGGCGTCTTCACGTACAAAGTGACCTACAAATTCGAAAGTGTTGAAGAAAAGAGTGGGCACAAATGCGCCAAACTTAAGGCCAGCGGCGAAGTTGAATTTACATCTGAAGAAGATGCTGCTTTCGAAGTGTCGATCAGCGACGTTGAAATGAACGGCACGATGTTTCTTGATCTCGACAGCCGCGAAACCGTGTTCAGTGAAATGGTTATGAAGATGACAATGGAACTCGACATGGGCATCAAGGTGAAGACGCCATCCACCGTCACAACAACACTTGAGCTTCTCGACGGGGAGGAAGCTGACAAAGAAGAAACCAAGTAGAGCGCAATCTCACCAAAGGCGGCGCGGCGGAATTTTTCTGCCGCGTCGTTCGCATTTGGCCGTGCCATGTGGGACAATCTTTGCGGAGGCCACCCCATGGCGTACGTATTTCTCGACCTTCCGGCGGATTCCGCCGACCTTGAAACGTTCGATGGCTACCACGTCGCGCGCTCAGTCAGCGTTGCCGGCGGTGGTCCGGTCAAGCGCGAGGACCCGTCGGCCCAGCCCACTGAGCTGATCCTTCACCACCCGAGCATGACCAGCGCCTACCCGCCGCGCACGTACACCGTCCGGCGTGCGGCAAGTTCACTGACCCGCATCGCGCCGGGGCGGTCTTTCAGTATGGGGCCGTTCCTGACAGGGCCGCAGTTGGCCTCACTGTTGTCGGTTCCCAGCCTCTGCTTCGCGCTGGTGTGGTTGCTCGGAAAGATCTGAGCCCTTCGCGGCAATCCGTTCTATCGTCAGCCCCATGGGCGACTTCGCACTAACGCGCCACTTGCCGGGGCTTGAGGTCCCGTATGTCTCACTGGGCGAGTACCCGACGCCCATTGAGCATTTGCCGGCGCTGGGCGATGTCTGGCTGAAGCGCGAAGACCTGAGTTCGCCCATCTACGGCGGCAACAAGATCCGCACGCTGGAAACCCTGTTCGCCGACGCGCAGGCACGGGGCATCAAGCGCGTCTGGACGCTCGGCGCGTACGGCAGCAACCAGGCCGTGGCGTGCATTCTTCATGCGCGGCGAGTCGGGCTTGAACCGGGTGCTGTTTTGTTTCCGCAACGTGCGACCCCCACCGGGGCCGACAACCTGCGCGTCACACTGTCAGAGTGCGAGCGCGTCAAAGTCCTGCGCAGCATCGTGACGTTCCCACTGCACTGGTGGCGGTTCATGCGCGAACACGGACGCAGCAGCTACCTTGTGCCGCCGGGCGGCGCGAATCCTTTAGGCGCTCTAGGCCATGCCGCCAACGCGCTTGAGATTGCCGAGCAAGTCGCGGCCGGGCTCATGCCCACGCCCGCCCATTGCGTCCTCGCGGTCGGCAGCACCTGCACCACGGCCGGGCTGCTGGTCGGGCTGCCGCTGGCACAGAAGTTGGGGCTTTGGGCGGGTGAGTTGCCGAAGCTGCATGCCGTGCGCGTGACGCCGTGGCCTGTGACTTCGCGCAGCCAGATACTGAAACTGGCGCGTTCAACGGCACGCTATCTGGAGCAAATCGGCGGACCGCGCATAGACATTGACCCGAAGATGCTCGTGCTGAACACCCGGCACTTCGGCTGGGGTTATGCCCGCGTGACGCGATCGGCGCTTGCTGCCAAACAGCACTTCGAAGAACTCACGGCCCCGCCACTCGACACGACCTACGCCGCCAAATCAGGCGCGGCCTTGCTTGAGCTGTCGAAAGAATTGGCAGGGCCGATCCTGTTCTGGTGCACAAAATCCAGCGCCCCGTTGCCGCGAGTTGACGCAGCGAAACTGGCAAACGGTCCTGCATTCGTACTACGATGGCTGACCCGGGCACAACCGAACCGCTGAACCGCGCGTACCATGAAGCGACGGTGCTGTCGCCCGCTCACGCGGGCTCTGTCTTCGTTTATCTCGTTAACCCAGGGCGCCTCGCGCCTTCAGCGCTCGTTGCCCTGGGCTAAGGTCTGACGCCCGCTACGCGGGCTTCAAAGCGAATATAGCAGCAGGCTCTCACGCAGCACGCCCGCGTTAGCACACCCGCGTAGCGGGTGATACGACCTTAGCCTGTGGTGACTGAGGCGCTTAACGCCGCAGGAACCATAGGAGCCGAACGGCCAGCACCCAAAGCCCGCAGAGCGGGCGACCGAGACCCACGAATGTGAGCTGACAAGAATGTCTACGATGACAAGGCCGCTAGTCCCGGGTTGACGCGAATTCGTTTGCCCCGGTCCAATCTATACAGTATTGTCAGTTTAGACTGACGGTTCAGAGGACATAGTAATGAACAACAAGGCAGACAACCGCGACCCCAAACGTGAAGTCGAGGACCGCTTCATTGAAGTCTGGTCCGACATCTCGCAACTTTGGGGCGTCAACAAGTCTGTCGGGCGCGTTCATGCGCTGCTTTACCTGACTCACGACGCGCTGGATATCGACACGCTCGCCGACCGGTTGCAGATCAGTCACGGCAACGCCAGCACCAGCATCCGCGACCTGATGGCCTGGGGCGTGGTGCGACGCGTCACCAAACCCGGCGACCGCAAGACCTACTTCGAGGCCGAGCAGGACCCGTGGACGTGGTTCCACACCACGATCCGCGAGCGCCGCCGCCGCGAGGTGGTACCGGTCATGGAGCGTTTGCACGAGGCCGCCGGGTTTGCGGAAGGCGCCAGCAAAGGCGCGAAGGGCAGTGAACGCGCGGAACTTGAAGAGTTGCACGGCAAGATCGAAGGCTTCGCAGACTTCGCGCACGAATTCGTGGATTTGATTGACGTGTTTCTCGCCGTCGGGCACGGACGCATGGCCAAGGTGTTTCGCACGGCCGCCAAGCTGTTCCCGAAACGCGGCGGTTGATTTTCTATTTGTCGCTTGATGTCAGTTTTTACTGACACAAACGAAAGCATAGACAGGGGGTGTGAAATGTTCGATGCCCTGCTTGCAAAGAAGCGCTTTGAGCGACTCCCGGAAGACAGCGGTGAGTGGACGCCTGTCCCCTTGCAGTTCCAGCATCTCGCACCCCCGCCCCCAGTGTGGGGCCGACGCGAAGTCACGGCTGACCGAAGACTCCCGCTGAAGAGTTGGGCTCATATGCTGATTCCGTTGCAGCTCGCCTTGGGCACGGCCACTTTCTTCCTTGGTGCCTGCCTGCCGGATGCGCCGGACTCAATCTGGTGGCTGTTTGTAACGCCGGCTTTCGTCGGGTTCTTCAGTACGTTGTGCGTCACCCTGCACGCGACGGATAACACCTCGATCAGTTCACGCAGCATCATAGGCACTGTCATGCGCGCCCAGTTGTGGTGGGGACTGCTGTTGCTGATCCCGTGCTACGGCTGGGGCGTACTGCTGGTGTGTGTACCACCATGCGCAATCGGAACGCTAATAGGAACACTAGCGGCTTGTGCCGCCAGAGGACGAAGCCAGAAACGCGTGATGCCATGAGCCTGAATGTTTGCCCGAAGATACGCCTTCTCATCAACCTCTGCCCAGTCCAGACCGGGTTATTCCTCATGGTATCGGTGCAACTCGTCGGTTTGTCGTTCGGCCCTCTCGCGCTTGGCTGGCGTTGGGACCCACTTTGGGGCAGTCCGCACGAAATCGCCCACTTGTGGCGTCTAGTCCTGTGTCACGTTGGCGGCTCCATCGCATTGACGCTCTGGCTAAACCTTCACCACTCGCCGCCTCGACATACGACGATCAAGACAATCACGGCAGTCGTCGTCGTGTATCCCCTCGTGATCGTCGCATACGCCTTTGCATCGAATGCGCAGTACTGGAATCCGGTGGCGATCGTTTGGGCGTTGATATGCGGTGGTTGGAACATGATCCCGTTGGCGCTAGCGACCCCTGTGTGCCTGTGCGCATCCGCCGTGACCCTAAGGTGTATCAAGAGAGCAAGGGGTGCTCGTGTCTGAGCAACGTCACAACCTCATGGCCGCTGTGGCCCTTACCTTGGGTGGGTTGGCTTTGATGTGGGTGCTGACTTTAGCGCTGGACAATGTCTGGTACCGAATGGCTGTGTTTTATGTGTTCGCGATCCCGGCTGCTTTGCTTGGTGTCAAGCTGGAGTGGAAGCGCATCTTTCGTTTCCGCTGGTCGCACTTGCTGATCGGGTTGGTTGCGGCCTGTGCTTTATATGCCGTTGGTTGGGTTGGCTCGCTTCTGATGCGTGAGTCCGTCCCGCTACTGGGCGACGAAATCGGTGCGACGTATGGGCTGCTGGATGCCGCGCCCGGGTTATGGGTGTGGCCTTTGCTGGTGTTCGTGATCGTTGGCGAAGAAATCGTCTGGCGTTTCGCGGTGACACTGGGCTTTACGGACAAGTTCAAAGCCTGGGGCATACTGGCTGGCGCGGTTGCGTTCGCGCTGGTGCATCTGCCCTGGGGGCCGCCACTGTTGCTGGTTGCGGCGTTGTTCTACGGCGCGTGCTGGAGCGCCATTGCGTTCAAGACCCGCTCGTTCTGGGCAAGCTTCATCGCGCACCTGGGCTGGGACGTGCTGATCATGTTTGTGCTGCGTTACTAGTGTCGCAAGGGGGGCAGACCCTGTTTTCGCCCGAGTGGTTTTCGAATGTTCGGCAGTGCACACGCGGCGAAATCAGGGTCTGACCCCTTAAGTAGGAACTGTCGATGTCGGAGCCGGCCATAACACTTACCCCCGCACAAGCGCCGGCTCCGGCGTCGTCTTCGTTCATTCGCGGGCGGGCGTGGCTGCGGTCGGTCATCGGGCTCGGCGCGTGGCTGCTTTGTTACTTTGCGCTTGAGCCTGACTGGGGTACGGCGTTGCTCTGGCTTGGGGCGCTCGTGCATGTGCCGCTTGCGCTGGGACTGATCCTGACCCGCTCACGAACAGACCTCGCGCCGCGTGCGCATGCCCTGCTGAACTTCGCCGCCTGGGCGCAACTGCCGGCCGCGTTGCTGCTTGTCGCGGGCTTCAGCCTTGAGAGCAACGGGATTCTGCTGGCACTGCCGTGGGTGCTTATCACCGGGCTTTGCGGGGTTGCCGGTGCGTTGCGCATCGTAAAGCTCGGGCTTCGTCGCCCGGAAGCCTTGGCAGACTGGGGCTTGCTCTGGTTCAGCGTCAGCGGCGCGTGGACCGCCGCCAGTGCCATGCGCTGGGAGGCGTTCGGCTTTGCGCACATCTTCGTGTTGTTGGCCGCCGTGCATCAACTGTATGCGGGACTGGTGCTTCAGGTTGTTGCCTCGCGCATCGTGATGCTGATTCCGAAGCGGTTAGTCTGGCTCGTCGCGATCTGTGTGGCTTTGGGCAACCCGCTTGTGGCACTGGGAATCACCACGTCGCACATCGGGCTGCCGGTCTGGATCGAGTTTGCATGCGCCATCTTCTACGCATCCAGTGTGATCGTTCTCGGCTGGGTGCAGATCTATCTGGCATTCTCACGACGGTCAAAACTGCCTCTGGCAACACGAGTCCTGCTGGTGCTGTCGGACCTGTCGCTTGGCACGGCCATGACGCTGGCGATCATCTTCGCCTGGGGCGTAAAACGCGGCTACCCCACCATGACAATCAGCGAGATGCTGCAATGGCATGCGCCGCTGAATGTGTTCGGCTTCGGGCTGTGTGCGCTGATCGGATGGATGCTGGCGGATACACATCTGAACGCGAAGCGTTAGCGAGCGCTACCGTTCAAAATCAACAAGACGGCCCGCCATCATGCGCGAAGTCCCGCCCCAGTCTTCGGCTGGGGCGGGACTTCGCTTGGGTTTGCCGCTCGCTTACGCTTCGCGCTCAGACTGGCTACTTGCTGATCATGCTGTACTCAGGAATTTCGCTCAGGTCGATGCCTGCTGACTTCGCGGCCTGTTTGACAGCGCCGGTGAAGACCGTGTCTTCCTGCAGATCGACTTTGTTGATCTCGACGCCGTCAATCACCAGTCGCTTGCGCAGTTGCTCGCGCACCAGGAAGCGTACCTGCTCTTTGCTCAGGTGCGTGTCCTTCACTTTCCCGAACATCGCGTCGAAGCCCGGATAGGCTGAGGGCTTGTTGCCGTCACTGCGAGCTAGCTTGCGGGCGACTTCCATGTTCTCTTCGCTGACGAGCGACGTCACATAGTCACGCACCGCTGCGCTTTCACGAAGCAGTTCGAACTGGTCGTAAATCCAGCCCTCAAACAGAACCGGCGTCAATTCGACGTCGGCTTCGACGCCGCGGTCATAGAACTCCAGTTCACTGACAGGCGCGCGGAAGCGGGCGACGGTCAGAAGCAACGCGGCCTGCCTGCCGTCTTCCTCAAGCTCCACAGCACTGAGCGGGATCAGTTCCTGCACAATCGCACGACCGAAAGTCTTGCTGCCTGCAGTCTTCGCGCGCTCATGCTCGCGCAGTGCACCTGCGAGTACTTCGCCCGCGTCGGCCGTGCCGCCGTTGATGAGCACAACCAGCGGCGTCTCTGTGTCCGGCGATTCGTTTGCCGTAATGAACTTGGTTGTCGGGGCCAGCTCCGCGCTGCGCCCGCTGCTGTAGGTGACCAGCGTGTCCTTGGGCAGGAACAATCCGGCTATCTTGGTTGCGGCCTCAACGGAGCCGCCGGCACAATTGCGCAGATCCAGAATGATGGCCTTCGCACCGGCCTCTTTGAGGGCGCTCTTGGCTTCCGTTACTTTCTGCACGGATGCGGCGTTCAACTCGGCAACGTGAATCATGCCGAGTTTGCCCGGCAGTTCTTCGTACAGCACGCCGTTGGTGTTTGGGGTTGTGTGGGTCACGTGCACCCAGCGCGAAAGCAGCCAGCCGTCGCGCATGATGTTCAGCCCGACCATGGTCCCGATCGCGCCGTGGAACTCGCTAATAGCTTCGTCCAAAGGCAGCGTCTGGAACGGGTGTGACTCGTCCGGCAAGTCACTGCTGTCGAGACGCAGGTCGTGAATCTGCTGTTCCGTCACGCCCCGAAGCACGCGATAAATCCGGTCGCCGGGGCGTATGCCGGCCAGTTCAGCAGGGCCGCCCGGGCGCACACTGAGCACGCGGATCAGACGAATCTCGCGTTTCTCGTCCATCTTTGCACTGCCGAGCATGATGCCCAGCGTTGGCACGGCGAAGCGGCGAATCTCACCCGCGTCGCGAAGCTGGTTGTCCTCAAGCAGGCAGGTGTATGGGTCAAGCCCTTCAAGCATTCCGCTGGCTGCGGCGTACAGGAGTTTGCGCCCGGAAACGGCATCCGGGTAGATATAGCGTTCCTTGATCATCTGCTCGACGCTGTCCAGGAGGCGTGTGTCGATCTTCTCGACTTTCTCCTGCCCCGGCAGCTTGTTCTCAAGGGCGGCCTCGAAGCGCTTGATGGCGCGCTCGTAGTCGAGGGCGCGCTTGGCTGTGCGTCCGCGCAGTGTCGGCTCGTCGGCGATCATCTCAAGGATCGGCTTGGCGTCTGACGTAAGCTGGTTGATCTCGCCCAGCGCCAGTGCCGCCTGAATCTTGAAACTGTCGTTTTCGCTTTTCAGCATCTCGCGCAACACCTTCGTTGCTTCGATGTCTTTGCTGCTGCGCCACAGCGCGACGGCGAGTTGCACTTTGACTTCCGGCGTGAACACCTGGTCATTGAGCGCTTTACTGAGCTTCTCTTCGTGGCGTGTGCTTGCCAGCGCACCCAGAACCTCGGCGCTTGAAACGCGTACAGCCACGTCGCCGTCACCGACAACGATCGCCAGCAACCCGTCAATGGCTTTGTCCCAGCCGTTGTTGTTGATCGAGCCGAGCGTCCAGACCGCACGCCAGCCGGCAATGCGCGGAAGCTCAGGCAGGGTTTTGACGCGCTCCTGCAACTCGGGCGCTATGTCGCGCCCCAGGTTCTCGAGAGACTCGGCAATACGGAAGCTCTCATCCAGCGTCTTGGCCTTGGCCAACTGCTTGACAGCCCCGTCCATTTCCTTCAGCAGGGCTTCTTTCGTCGCCTTGCTGGCTACCTCACCGTCGGACGAGTTGTCGTTCTGCACGACATGGTTCTCTATGTCGGAACGGTTAAGAACGGTGGCCGATTCAGGCTCAGGCTGGTTCTTCTGCGAGCACGCGCCAACGAGCATGACAGCGCCCAGCAACGCGAGTAGTCGTGTATACTTCATCCATTGCTCCATGCGTTTGGTCGTACTTTAGCAGACCAACGAAACCAGCGCAGTCCGCTGGCGTGCACCCCGGCAAATGCCACTGCCAGTGCTTATACGCAAGATCACCCTTTCGTGGGCGGCTGATTTTGATGGAATCCGGAGTTAACTACGGCGTTATGCTTCTCGTATGGCAACAGCACAAAAACTGAACCTCAAGATCGACGGCATGACTTGCGCCCACTGCGCCAAGGCCGTCGAGCGCACATTGACCGGTGTCGCCGGTATCTCGCAGGCCCAGGCCGACTTCGCTTCCGGCAGCGTGACCGTTGAATTCACCGGCCCCAAGCCGTCGTTTGAGCAACTCGACCCAGCTGTGCGCAAGGGCGGCTACACGCTGGTTAAAGAAGAAGAAGCAGAAAGACGCGACCCGGCTGAGCACGCAAAGAAAGAGCAACGCCGCAACCTGCTGCTGTTGATCGCAGGTGTCGTGCTGGTATTGCCGGTGATGCTGCCGCACTGGCTGGGGCTGATGGGGCGCGGCTGGGACTGGGCAGCATTGGCGCTTGCCGTAACGATTCAGGCGACCGTCGGCTTTGACTTCTACAAGGGCGCCGTCGCCGGGTTGCGCACACGCAATCTCGGCATGGACGTGCTGGTCAGCATCGGCATGGCCAGCGGGCTGCTGTTTGGCGCTGGCGTCGTGATCTTTGGCTGGCACCTGCCGCCCGGGTTGAACAAGCACATATACTTTGAGGCCGCGACGCTGCTTGTTGTGTTCCTGCGTCTGGGAAAATACGTCGAGGCCAAGGCACGCGGCAACGCACTCGGCGCGCTGCGCAGCCTGCTGCAACTCGCCCCAGAGAACGCCCGCCTAAGACGAGATGGCGAGACGGTCGAAATTGACGCCAACGAAGTAGAGCAGGGCGACATCTGTGTCGTCAACGCAGGCGGACGCATACCGGTAGACGGCGAGGTCGTGGGCGGCGAAAGCGACGTGGACGAAGCCATGCTGACCGGCGAGCCTGTGCCGGTCGCCCGCAAAGTCGGCGACACGGTTCGCACCGGCACCATCGCCACCAACGGGACGCTTGAGATCAAAGCCACGGCCGTCGGTCGCGACACCGCACTGGCGAACATTGTCAAACTGGTGGAAGAAGCGCAGCGGACCAAGGCGCCGATCCAGCGTTTTGCCGACAGGGTCAGCAACTGGTTCGTCCCGATTGTCGTCAGCATCGCCGTCGTCACGATGGGCATCTGGCTGCTGACGGGATCCGGCTTCGGGCGCGCAGCCACCCAGGCCATTGCCGTGTTGGTGATCGCTTGCCCGTGTGCGCTAGGCATTGCCGTGCCAGCGGCGGTGATGATCGGCAGCGGCGCGGCCTTGAAGCGCAACATACTGGTTAAAAACGGCGCAGCGCTTGAACGCATTTCGCATGCGACCGTCTTTGCGTTCGACAAAACCGGCACACTGACGCAGGGCAAGCCAAGCGTTGAGGGCGTTGAGTTCGCAGACGGCGTGGAAGAAGCTGACGTGCTGGGCGCTGTCGCCGTTGTCGCCCGTGCATCACAGCACCCCTTCACCAAAGCCGCGGGGGAATGGCTGCAGAGACAGGCGGGTGGGCCCGACAATCCTGTCGGGCGAGGCGCAGTTGGTGCGACGGATCGGGCTTCGCAAAGCTCAGCCCCACAGGCAGGAATGCCTGTGCCACTTAAAGACACTGCACCCAAGTCAACTGAGTTTGCCGGTCGTGGTCTGGTGGCTGAAGCCGACGGGCACAAGTATCTGTTCGGCACCGAGGCGCTGTTGCGCGACAACGACGTCGGTGTACCCGACGAACTTGCGGCCAAAGCCAGCGCCATGCGAGACAAGGGTGACAGCGTCAGCCTGCTTGCACAGGACGGCAAGGTGCTGGCCGCGTTCGGCTTCGCTGACGTCATCCGCGAAGACGCGAAGCAGGTGATCGCGCAACTGAGCGCCGCTGGGGCCAAGACGGTGCTGATCACGGGCGACCACGAGGCCGCTGCGCTGCGTGTTGCCACGGCGCTCGGCATTGAGGACTACCACGCAGGCGTCAGCCCCGAAAGCAAGCTGATGCTGATCGACCGCCTGAAAGACTTCCATATAGTCGCCATGGTCGGTGACGGCATCAACGACGCACCGGCGCTTGCACGTGCCGACATCGGTGTAGCCATCGGCGGCGGCAGCGACGTCGCCAAGGAAACCGGCGACATGGTGCTGATGTCAGGGCGCCTGACCGACCTGCCGCTCGCCATCGAGTTCGGCAAACGCAGCCTGCGCGCGATCCGCCAGAACCTGTTCCTCAGCCTGTGCTACAACGCCATCGGAATCCCGCTCGCAGCCGGTGCCATGGTCTGGGCCGGCATCTTCCTGCCGCCCAGCTACGCCGCACTGGCCATGGTCTTCAGCGACCTGAGCGTAGCCGCCAACTCCGCCCGCCTCGCCGCCGAGTTACGCAAAGTGAAATGACGCACCCAGGCTGTGACTACCGTCCGGGTTTGATTCTGCTGCAAACCGCTCGTTGACCCGGTGACCTTCGCCTCTAGTATGCCCGTCCGCTAACTTTGAGACGTGAGGGCACGCTATGACAGACGCACCGAAGTTTAAAGACCTCAAGGCGCCGGCCGAGGGCGAACGGATTACCTTCAAGGACGGCGAACCGGTCGTTCCCGATTCACCCATCGTCCCCTTTATTGAAGGCGACGGCATCGGGCGCGATATCTGGAAGGCTTCCGTGCGCGTGTTCGATGCGGCCGTGGAAAAAGCCTACGGCGGCAAGCGCAAGATTCAGTGGTTTGAAGTCTACGCCGGCGAAAAGGCCAACGACAAGTACGGCACCTGGCTGCCCGACGACACCAACGAGGCCATCAAGCACTACGGCGTCGCGATCAAAGGCCCTCTTACCACGCCCGTCGGCGGCGGCATTCGCAGCCTGAACGTAGCCCTGCGCCAGATTCATGACCTGTACTCATGCGTGCGCCCGGTGCGATACTTCAACGGCGTACCCAGCCCGATGAAGAAGCCGGAAGACGTCAACATCGTGATCTTCCGCGAGAACACCGAAGACGTGTACTCAGGTGTTGAATGGCGCGCGGAAACCCCGGAAGCCAAGAAGGTCATCGGCTTCCTGAACGACATGCTTAGCCAGGACCCGGCCACCAAGGGCAAGAAAATCCTTGAGGCCAGCGGCGTCGGCATCAAGCCGGTCAGCAAGTTCCGCAGCCAGCGCCACATGCGCCGCGCGGTCCGCTATGCCATCAAACACAAACTGCCCAGCGTGACGATTGTGCACAAGGGCAACATCATGAAGTACACGGAAGGCGCCTTCCGTGACTGGTGCTACGAGCTCGCGACGACGGAGTTCCGCGACCACGTCATCACCGAAGACGAGCAATGGGAAAAGCACGACGGCAAGGTCCCCGAGGGCAAGATCGTCATCAAGGACCGCATCGCCGACAGCGTCTTCCAGCAGATTCTGCTGCGCCCGGCCGAATACAGCGTGCTCTGCACAATGAACCTGAACGGCGACTACCTGTCCGACGCGGCGGCAGCACAGGTCGGCGGTCTGGGTCTGGCCCCGGGCGCGAACATCGGCGACAACGCCGCGATCTTCGAAGCCACACACGGCACAGCGCCGAAGTACGCCGACAAGAACGTGATCAACCCGAGCGCCGTGATCAACTCAGGCGTGATGATGTTCGAGTTCATGGGCTGGGACGAAGCCCGCGACCTGATTCTCAAGGGTCTACAGGCCGCGATCACAGACAAGCAGGTGACCTACGACCTCGAGCGCCAGATCGAAGGCGCCACCAAGCTGGGTACAGCAGAGTTCGGCGACGCCATCATCGCCCGCATGTAGGGGTGCAACATCAAAGCCATCACACAGGGCCGGCAAACGCCGGCCCTGGTCTTTTCATATCAATCCCGGCCGGAACAACAGCCCTTATCTGTAGAATGCCGGTGGCACGTGCATCCCCGAAATTCCGTGGCCGGGGGCATCAATCGTTACCTCAATCGTCCGGCCATCACGGATCAAGACCAGCCCGATGGGCGTTTCGAGGCCGCTCAAGTCCTCCGTCCACTCAACAGGTTTGCCACCAGCCGACTGCACCGTATCCCCAACTTTCACCCCGGCTGCAGCCGCGCTGCCATCTGGGTCCAGGGCCATTACGTAGAGGCCAGGAGTTGTTACGTCTCGAGCCTTTAGATGAAACTGGGCAGTGTCCCGGACACGGGGATTGGGGTCCTTTCGTGCAACCTCGGCAATGAAAGACCAGTCTTCCTCATTGCCCGAGCGCGCAAGAATCCATACGCAACTGTGCCGGACTTGCCAGTAGTCCTCGTTCGGTTTTGTTTCAAGAAACTTGCGAGCCCACGACGCGGACTCCGATGAGGGCAGGTGCATCAATGAATACGCGGCCGTGTGCTTAATCACTGCCGCTTGGTCGCGGGCCTCGTTCCGGTTCAGGACTTCGCCGGCCAACTCAATACGGTCGGCATCGGCGAACCCCGGACAGCGCCAAAGCTCCTGACCGAAAGCCATCGCCGCCAAACTATTGTCGCCTTCCAGTAAGCCGTAACGTATCAGTTTCGGAGAGAACATCGCCAAATAGGCTTCAGCGCCACCCCACGACGAAAAGTCCGAACCTTCGACCAACTCCCCATAGCCATACTTCTCAATAAACACCTGGCAGAGCGCCAGCGCCTGCACAATCCCATCATCACCCCTGCCTTGGAGTTCCGTAAAGGCAGATCGAACCAAGCCATAGTCGCTTTCATCGATACCAGCGTTGATCCGTCCAACCAAGTTTTCGTTGGACAGATCGCTGTACTTCGGCTTGTCCGCCGCCTCGGGAATCTCTTGCGAGTCCAGGCTCTCAGCTTCGACATGATCCGAGGGACCCGGCTGTTTGACACTCCCCACATCATCGTTACCCGGTGCCGGGCTGATGGTCGGTGGTGTGTTGTCATTGTTCGTTTTCGGCGCGGGCGTGTTTGTTGGCTGCTTGTGGCTGGGGGCCTCGACCGGGCGGGCGTACCAGAACGCCACGATCACAAACGCAATCGCTGCGAACGATAGAATCCAGGGCCTGTGCTTGCGGTAGTCCATGCCGGTCACCGGCAACCAGTCTAGCGGGCAGACTCGGTCGTGCTACTTGCTGACAGCCGCCGCTTCCAGCGCATCGGCGACCCGGAAGTGCAACTGCGTGTCCGACGCGTCGTTCAGCAGCACGGCGATCATGACATCGTCTTCCGGGTACCACGCATACCACGCCAGCGCCCCGAAGGCCGCGCCGCTGTGGTGTATCTTTCTGGTGTCACGCGGCGACTTCAAGATCTCCCAGCCGCAGGCATAGTCCTTCTTCTCGACTTTCCAGAGTTTCTCTTTGGCCTCGAAATTCAGCACTTCTTCATCCTCAAGGGCCAGTGTCCAGAGCCACAGGTCGCCGACTGTACTGATCACACCGGTCGCGCCGCGAAAGCCCCAGTGCCAGCCGTAGTCAACGCTCGTACCCCGTTGCTCTCCGTTGGCATACCGGGCTGCGGCCTTCTTGCGGTCCAGCGATTCGTCGCCCGTAAGCCCTGTACTTTTCAACTCTGCGGGTTTGAAGATGCTCTCGCGCAGGTATTCGTCGAAGCCCTTCGGCGTCTGCTTGTCGATGATCGCCGCCAGAATGAAGTAATCCGAATTGCTGTACTCAAAAGCGCTGCCCGGTTCATGGGCGAGGGGCGTTTTCAGCAGTTGCCTGACTACGGCGTCGCGATCTCGTGAGTCGACGTCGCCGAAGTCGTACTTGCGCGCGAGCCCGCCTGTATGGGTAAGCAACTGGTGAACGGTGATCTCGCGCTTGTCTTCGGGCAGATCTGACCAGAACTTCGACAGCTTGTCGTCGGTACTCAGCTTGCCTTCGGTTTCCAGTTTCAGCGCCGCCGCCGCCGTGAACTGTTTGCTGAGCGAGCCGAGGTCAAACAGCGTGTCCGCGGCATTTGCGCGTTCGTTGTCGCGGTCCGCCAAACCGTAGCCTTGCTCAAGGATCTTCATGCCGTCCTTGACGACCAGGACGGCGCCGCTGAAGTCCGTAAACGACTTCATCACCTCGTTGAGCTTCTCGCCCAGTTCTTCGTTCGTCTTTTTGTTGGCTTTCGCGCGTTTCTTGCGCGCTTTTCGTGCGTCCTCAAGGGCGTCCTGACGCTCTTTGCGGGCTTTCTCGGCCTTGCGTTTGTCGGCCTTTTCGCCTGCCAGCGCGGGCACAACCAGCAGAATCAGACACAGCAGTGCAGTCGTTGTTCTCATGCCTCTCCTACGAACAAGCGTCGCGACTGAAGGCGATAAAATGTCGCAACCTGCTTTCGCGGATCGGGTTAGATGCCCGTTGTCTACGCGCGTCCGGTAAACGGGGATGGCCCGCCATCCTTGTCACAATATGGATTTACGCGTAGACTTGCGCGAAACACCCCCAGCAGCTTTGACCAGTCGCAGTCCGGCTCTGCGCTATGCCCCGAATCGTTTTTAAAAACAACGAATCACCCGCAATCGAGCTGACAGAAGCCGTCACGCTGGGGCGGTCCGCGTCGCATTCCAATGTTGTCGTCAAAGACAACCGCCTGTCGCGCGCCCACTGCCGCTTTGAGCCGCGCGAAGACGGCTGGTCTGTCGTAGACCTCGAAAGCCAGAACGGCACCTTCCTTAATGGACGCCGCGTACGTGAGTCACTGGTCAAACCCGGCGACGTCATCACGATTGGCGCATGCGACATCCTGTTTGAAGACGTCAGCGGACCGGGCGCCAACACCGTCATGGCCGGCGTGCAGTCTACCCGTGGCACACAGGAACTTGATCTGGCCGACGATAGTGTAGCCAAACCGACACCCGAAAAGCAGGACAGCACACGCACCGTAGTGGCACCGGCGGCGCTGGTACTGGTGAAGGGCACACTGCTCGACAAGATTCATCCGCTGACCCACGACCCGTTTAAGATCGGGCGCAAGCACGATAACCAGCTCTGCCTCGAACATGACGGCAAGGCCAGCGGACACCACGCGCACATCATCCGCGACGGCGGCAACTATGTGCTCGAAGACCTCGGCAGCACCAACGGCGTTGTGGTCAACGGGCAGAAGATTGAAGGGCCTGTCGTTCTAAAGCCGGGCATGAAGGTGTTGCTGGGACAGCAACTGTTCAAGTTCCAGCTTCAGGGCAAAGAGGCCGTCAGCAGTGGGCGCACCGCACCGGAGATGGCCAGCGCCGATATCCAGGCGCGTCTGCAACCGCCGGGGCAGGCCGGCGACGAAGCTGATCTTGATGAGCCAGTATCCAGCGAGCCCGCAACCATCCACGCGACGCCCGCCGAACAAGCGGCACTGAATGAAGAAGACGAAGAGCGCGCGGTACTCACACAGCAGGTCGCTTACAAGGGCGGCAGCGGCGGGCTGTTTGCAATCATCGAAATCATCGTCGTGATCGCCGTCGGCGCGGCCATCCTGTTCGCGGCTTGGACCATGATTTCCGACGACGCCCAAAGCACCGGCGGAGGCGGCGGCAGCTACCCCCCCTCGCGCGACGGCGGGCTGCTTGCCACCAACCCCAGTTTCGACGACGTTGATGAGGGCGGCTACGCAAGCGGCTGGAAGTACATCGTCAGCGGCACCGACAGCTTCACGCTGGTCGAAGGCGCACACGGCGGGCAGTACGCCATGCAGATCGCGCGCATCGGCGGCGCGAATCAGGCCAGCTATGTCGTCAGCGAACGTGTTGATTTCACGGGCAAGGGCATCGAGGTCAGCGCCTACGCCCTGAACAGCGAAGCCGCGACGGACCGCTTCGGCACGGCGCAGATCGCGGTGTTCTGGTATGCCCACAAGCGCGAGAATGAACCGATCATGATCACGCCCATCACCGCCGGCACCAGCCTGCGCGAATGGACAGAGCTGAAGGGCACTGCAGCCGCACCCGCCAACGCAAAACAGTTTGCTATCGCGCTAGGCATGATGGGCGCGCAGGGCAGCGTGGCCTTCGATGACGTCACGGTCAGCGCTGCGGACAGCGCCGAAAGCTGGTATCCCGAAACAACGCGCGGCGTCGACGGCGGGCTTACCTGGAGCCTCGACTCACGCGGCGAACTCTCTCTCGAAGGCAGTGACGGCACCTACTTCCGTGGCGGTCGCTTCCTTATGTACCAGTCGCAGCAGCGCACTGACCCGCTCGACATTCTCGACACGCTGGTCGAGAAACCTCAATTCAACAGCTCCGACAACCGGCTGTACGTGAAGTATGTGTACTTTGACCCCATTGCCGGCGCACCGTTCGCGCTCAGTATCGAACTCGGCAGCAACGACGGCGGCGCGCAACTCATGGCAAGCGTCTCGCCTACCGGTAGCACCGGCGCCGACAAAGGCGCTCGCAACATATCGCTGCATATTCTGGCGACGCCCGCCTGGGCCCCCGCCGAGCTTGTAAGGTTCGACGCCGCGGACGGCAGCCCCATTGAGTACAACATGGAACTCGGGCTCAGCGGCAGCCGCAACGACTTCAAGAAGCTGCTGTCCGCCAACACCGCCAGCGGCAACCTGATTGTCGCGGGCGACGGCGACGCACCCCGGGTTACCGCCTTGCGCAACTCGGGTGGGCGCGAAATGTCGCTGCTGCGCGCGGGCAACCTTGACCTGACCTTCAAGCGCGGCACCGGGCGCGACGACCTGCAGGAACGCGTGAGCCTGGTCAGCGCCGTACAACCCGGCGAAGACCAGATGGACCGCGTTGACCGCGCACTCAGCATCTTCCGCGACTTCCTTTACAATGACTCGGAAGTTGCCATCGCCGCCGGCGCGATCGACGCCGCCAGCAAGCACTACAACCTGCGCCTGATTGAGTTGCGCGACGGCATCAACGTCCCGCAGCTTACGCGCAACGAACAGCTCTATCGCGCCGCAATGGAAGAGGCCATCACCTCAGCCGACAAGCTGAAGACCAACAGCGAGCGCTGGAAGCGCGACGCCATGCCGATGCTGCGCGGGCTTAACAATGACCAGATGCTGCCGCGCACTCGCCAGTCGGCGGAACTCGCCCGCGAAAGCCTGCGCGTTCTGATTGACCGCGCCGCCAAGTTTGAAGAGCTCGCCGCCACAGCCCGCAAGTCGCTGTTCACGCTTGAAGTCGAGATTGAGCAACGCGAGAGCGAGCCGTACATGGTGAGCGCCCGCGACTTCCTTGATTCGGGCCAATACGTGCAGGGCATGGTCAAGCTGCGCGCCGTCGTCCTGAACTATCCGCGCTGCCTGCGCGGCATCGAAGCCAAAGAGCGCATGGTCGATGTAGCTGCGATCCTGCTTGATGAGATGGACGAGTACTCCAAACAGAACCTGCGAAACATCGCGTCTGACCGTGCGGCACAGGCGCGAGAAATGCTGAAGTTGGTGGAAGACAAGCTGCTTTCGAATATCCTTACAGATCAGCAGAAGCTCTGGCTGCGCGATCCGGACCTGCCGCCTGAGCTGAAATCCGGTGAATGGGTTTCCCGCGAGGGTGACCTGATCAACCGCATCAACAGACTGCGACTGCGCCTTCCACCCGAGGAGAACTAAGCCAGTGGCATACGGCTTCGACATTGAGAGCAACCTGAGCATCCTCGCGGGGCTGACCCGCAAGGGGGGCTCGTACAAGCTCAAGAAGGCGCTCGTGCTGCCCGGCTTCAAGGCGGACCCTGACCAGAAGCCTGAGGTCTACAGCGGGCAGCCGCTGGGCACGACGTTCTCCGCGCTTAAGGGCATGGGCGTAAAGGCCGGCTATCCGGCCACGCTGGTGCCTGGCAAAGACGTTTACTACCGCTTCGTGCTGGTCGCGACCAACAACCCGAAAGTCGTCGAGCAACAGGTTAAGCTGGAAGCCGACGAAATCGGCGGCGAAGACGCCAAAGTGATCGCTGACTACATCTCCGGTGCTGACTTTGACTACTCGCCGGCCATCCACGTCGCACTCGCCCGCGAAGAACTGATTGACCATTACGCCAACTGCCTCAAGCACGCCGGCATTGAAACCGGCCCGCTGATCCCCGGTTGCGCGGCGCTGTACCAGGCCTACCTCGTTAGTGGTGACGTCGAAACCGAACACGTCGTGATGCACGCCAACATCGGCGACGACACCACCGACGTGATCCTCGTGCGCGAGGGCACGCTGCTGTACTGCCGCAGCATCGGCATCGGCGTAAACGACTTCATCACGCGCCTGTTGCCCGAATACGGCGGCGAGCGCGACGCCATACGACAAGTGTTGTTCCAGCAAATCGACCTGCGCCCAAGCGTTGCAGCCGACAACCTGAGTGGCGACCGCGGCGTTGAGGCGGGGCAGGAAGTCGCCAGCCGTGTCTTCCAGCAAATCACCAGCACCATCATGCTGGCCAAGGGCGCGATGAAGGCGCCGAAGCTTGACGCCCGCAAGATCGTGCTGTCAGGCCCGGGTGCAGCAATCCCCGGCCTGCGCGAATTGATGATGAACCGCGTGCGCAAAACGGTCGAAGTGTTCGACCCGCTGCACAACATCGACACAGAAGGCGTCGATGACCAGACACGCGAAGCCATGCAGTCGTATCGCCCGGCACTGGCAATGGCCATCGGGCTTGCGGCACTGGCCACCGACACCAAGGCCGAACGCGCAACGTTTGAGCCCGCCAGCGTGCGCCGCCGTCGCGAGTTCCTGCATAAAAGCCTGTTCCTGTACCTGGCCTGCGTCGTCGTCATCGCGCTGGTGCTGCCGCTGTATTTCCTCGCCAGTGCAACAGAAGCCGAGGCCGCCAAGACGTTGCAGGAACGCCTGCAGGGGCCTGTTGGTCGATACACCGCCGCGAGCAACGAGATCCCGACACGCGAGGCCGCCAAGGCACGCGCCGAGAAACGCTTTGATGCAGGCGCACTGGCGCTGATGCCCGGGCGCGTTTCTACAGACATCTTAATGCAGTTCGCCGCACAACGCCCGGCCACGGTACGCATCCGCAAGGTCGAGCTGAAAACCGACACCAACAACCCCACCGGCGCCAAAGACTTTGTGCCGAAGCCAATGCTGGTGATGGACTTCTTCATTGAGAAACAGCCGGGCGCGGACCCGATCGCCGTGAACGCCGAGTTGCGCAAGATCCTTGCCTCTCTGGGCGGCGCCAAGGCCGTGACGCCGGGCGAATCGAAAGAGAACGCCGAAGGCATTGAGGTGCAGCACACGGTTGAGCTCAGCCTTGAGCTGGAAAGGGGCGCGGAATGAATCTGCTGAAAGCACACGCCCGCTTTCTGATTGTCATGATCGTGCTGATCGCCGTGCTGTGGATCGCCAGCGGCCAGTTTACCGGCCTGGCCGAGAGCCTTGAGGGCAGCCAGACAAAGGCCCGTTCCAACCTGCAGGCGAACTACAAAGCTCTGTTTGCGGACGCCAAGAAATTCAACGGCAGCCCCGCCACGGAGCAAGGTCGCAAGATCCAAGACGAAACACAGGTCGTGAACACGCTGACCGGGCTGGTCAACGACCAGATGGTCTTTGAGACTGACGCAGCCTACACCATCGACGCGCTGCCACCGGGCTCCGGGCTGGATGACCAGGTCGATTTCTACCGCAACCGCATGCGCCTTGAACTTGAGCGCGAGCTCGGTTTCCAGCGCTACATCGCCATCCAGAACATTCGTGACCCGCAGGCATTCGGCTTCAAGGCCGCCGACAACCCGACGGAAGCGGACGTCATCGACTACCTGCGGAAGCTCGACATCGTGCGCTGCGTGGCCCACAGCGCGGGCAACAGCAATGTGCAGCGCGTAACGGGCTTCAACTTTGTCGAGATCAACGACCTGCTGAACGCGCGCAAAGTACCGACCAGTAAGACCCAGCCCGACGAAGAACCCTACTTCAAGGGCCAGGGGCTTGAGGTGAACGTCGAGGCCACCGAGGACGCGCTGTACAACTTCCTGCTGGACCTGCAGCGCCCCGAGAAAGAAGGGCTGCGACGCCGCTACCTGTCGGTCGAGAAGTTTGAGTTCGAGAAGCCCGACCTGATGGACCCGAAGGACGCCTTGATCACCGCCGAAATCACCGTGGTGGCTTGGCGCGTAAACCCGGATTCGAGCTACCCGCCGGACGAAACGAAGACGAACAATCTTCAGTCGTCGGGCTCGGGGCCAAGGAAGTTCAGATAGAGAAAGTTTCGCCAGAGAAAGACCCGCACCATGAGCACGGACCTGATTCTGCAGAAGCTCGCTGAATGGAAAGAGAAGATTCTCTTCGCCATCGTCGTGCTGGCGACGCTGCCAATCCTGTTTACGGGGCTCGGGGTTGCCTTCGGCGAAAGCATCTCCGACATCGACGCTGAACAGCGCCAGAACGCAATCCAGGCCTCGGGCGTTGAACAGGCCGTTGCCGTGAAGGTGCTCGAAAAACTCGAGAAGCCGGGCGATTTCAACCCGGTACAGCTCGACAGCCTTGTCGTGGACAAACCGTTCTACGATGACGGGCAGCGATTCACGCCCACAGGAAACGGCAGCGGCTGGAGCCTTTCGCAGGAGACCTACGACTCGCTGCCGCCGCTTCAACTTACCGTGCCGGGCTACACCGGCTTGCCGGACTTCGACCTGCCGGCCGGGCCACACCCCGACCTTTCCACGGCGGGCGGCTACATCCCCCGTGACCCACGCCGTGTCTCGCTGACGACTGAAGAAAGCTCCGAGTTCGATTGATGCGCTACGTACTGACATCATTCATGTTCCTGCTGCTCGTGACGCTGAGCGCGCCGTCGCTGCTGGCGCAGGTCTCGATCGACGCGACGCCGCGGCGCAACTTCACCGTCCAGTGCGACGGGGCAAGTCGTGAGTGGGACGTACGCCCGATCCGCATCACCGACAAAAACGGGCGCACGATTACCGGCGCCAGCGAGGGCGACTTCCGCCCCGACATCGAACGCTGGGACCGCACCGGGCTGGTGCGCCGCTACGGCACCGAACTCGCACGCAACGCCTTCGAGAAATTCACACACACCAGCGCACCCGAAGGCGCACGCTTCTACTTCTATGCCCTCAACCCACGGCAGCCGCGCGCGGAGGGCAACGTTAACCTGTACGACGAACGTCTGCGCATCTACTGGTCGCCGGCCTCTGCCATTGAACTCAAGGCCTACCCGCAAAGCTGGGTCGATATCTACGAGGCCTACGTAACCCGCCAGGAGGGCGACGCACGCCGCCTCGCGGTCAAGGAATGGGAAGCGGAACACCGCGATATCATTGAGAACGTAGACCAGACGGACGATGCGTTCTCGCCCGAAGAGCGAAACGAGTTCGCACGTTTCTATCAGGCGCAGTTCGTATTCGTACGCGACCGTAACCCCAAGCTCGCCAACATCTACACTGAGCTCGCGCAGTTCCACCGTGACCGCAATAACCTCGACGCCGAGCTCTCGACCTATCTGGACGCGCTGCGCGCCGGTGTCGAAAGCCCGGACCGTGAGGCCTTCGCCCTCGAAGTCGGGCGCATCTTCGTCTACCGCCTGAACCTGCACGGCGAGGCGATCCCGTTCCTCGAGCAGGCCCGCAATCACACGGAAGCGCTGTACCTGCTCGCACGCTGCCAGCTTGAGCTTGAGAACTACAGTCAGGCCCGCAGTGAGTTGAACGAACTGATTAACGTGCTCACGCCGTTCATCGATACGCCCCCCACTGTGGAAGACAACGTAGTGTTGCAGACCACAGCCTCTGAAGAGATGGCACGCGCCAACCTGATGCTGGCCGAGCTCGCGTTTAAGCTGCTCGACTACGCGTCGGCCGACGCCGCCATCGCACGTATCCCCAGCGGCAACCCGAGCTACGACGCCGGGCGCGTGCTGTTCTGCGCCATGCTGCTGCAACGCGGCGACCCGAACCGCGACGGGCAGAAAAGCGACGTGCAGAAGATCCGTGACACGCTTAAGGCGCTCAGCTTCTGGACGCAGGCCGTGCAACTGACAACGCCAAGCGCGACGGCTGTCTACCCGCTTGACCCGCTGATGGCCCGCGCGCTTGTGCTGTACGCGCAGACCGACCAGCAGTATTACCAGCCACGCCCGGAATCGCCCGACAAGAAGATCAGCGCGGAAGCCCTGCGCTTTCTTGAGGCCGCCAAATCGATCGACCCGCTCAGCGCCGAGCCCTACTACGCTGAAGGGCGCCTTTACCAGCGCCGCGGCTGGTTCATCGACGCGCTCGCCGCGTACCAGAGCGGACTGGACGTAAACCCGAAGCACGTGCTGCTGAACTACAGCGTCGCGGAGCTGAACCTTAAGTCCGGCGTGCTCAGCGTTGCACAGGACTATCTTGGTCGCTGCCTCAAGTACGACCCGCAGTTCTACCCGGCGCACACGATGCTCGGCGAAATCGCACTCAGCGAAGTGGACCGTGTACGCGACTCGCTGCTGATCCGCATGGCTGCCGGCGACCGCGTGGATTACGCGGGTGAGCTTGTCCCGCAGATGAAGGAAGCCGCGGCCTTCTTCACATCTTCGCTCGCCATCAAGCCGGACCAGCCGGGTACCAGCCTCGCGCTTGCCAACCTGATGCTGCGCCTTAGTGAAGTCGCGCCGCTGACCGTGGCGACCAAGGGTGACGCGGACTCCGTGCGCGCGGCCTACCTCACGAAGGCGCGTGACCTGTCCCGCGACCTGATTGACCAACTCGAAGAATTCGCCGAACAAGACCACCCGCGCAACATGACAGAGCGCGAGCTGGCCTCGATCCCGAGCCTCGCCTGCTTCAACGTGTACGCGTACGCGCTGTACTCGCTGGGTGAGTACCAGGCCGCTCTCGGCGCATTCCAGGAGCACATCGCCAAGTCGCGCGACAAGCAGTACATCCCCGACGCGAAAGCCCGACGTGACTACGAAGAGTCCGAGGCCATCGCCTACGCCATTGAGTGGGTCGACCGGATTGAGCAGAACCAGCGCCAGTACTTCCAGGTAGACGAGTTCGAGAAAGACAGCACCAGCACCTACTTCGGCAGCTGGAGCTTCCCCATGAAGCTGCTGCCCGACCGCGGCTTCACCGAGAACACGCGTATCCGCAGCGGCAAGCTGTACCTTGAGGTCAACCAGAAGGAATCCGGCATCATCAGCCGCTTTGAGACGGAGCAGCCGCACTCGACGCTCAGCACCTTCGAGGCGGAGTTCACCAGCGTCGGCGATCTGCCCGTTGACCGCGGCATCTACCTGACGCGCACCGTGAAGCCGACATCCACCTCGACGTCCGAAGGCGACCCGCGCTGCAGCGTGTTCGTTGGCATCGACGCCGACGGGCGCGTGTTCTGGGAGACTCACAAGTACGACCTCGAGAACCGCAACGAGAAAGACAAGCGCATGGAGTACGGGCTGATCGACGTCAGCCTCTACGGCACTGTGCCGCTTGACCCCGACCAGAAACTGACCCTCGGCCTGCGCCGCCAGCTCAGCCAGGACCGCAGCGAAGTTGAGTACTGGGCCATCATCAACGGCTACGAAGTACGCCTGCCGGTGAACAAGGACAAAGACTCCAAGAAGCACATCGACGAGTTGAACAAGGTGGACTTCAACCAGGGGCGCTACGCGATCACCTGCGGGTTCTTCACCCGGGCGCTGCTCGGCGGCAAGGCGACGATTGAGGTCGAGCGCGTCAAGTTCATCTACGACGGCGGTCTGGACCGGAAGAAGTAAGCCATGCGCAGACACGGGTTCACTCTGATCGAGATCATGGTGGTGATCGGGATTATCCTCCTGCTCGCTTCCGTGCTGCTGGTCAGCTTCAGCGGCGTGTTCAGCAAAAGCAAGGAAGCCCAGACCAAGGCGACCATCGAAACACTGAAATCCGGCGTCGAAGGCTTCCAGTCGCGCTGGGGCATCCCGCCGCCGGCCAACCTGCAAGAGCTCGGCGTGCTGGTGAACTACCCCGTGCTGGCCGATCCCAACCAACAGAACATCGGCATCGAGGCGCTGGTGCTGGCCCTGCGCAGCAAACGTGAGCAGGGGCCCTACATGGACGCCCCGCTGATGCAGGACGACGAACGCCGCACGAACCTCGACATCGACACTATCATCGAAGAAGCCGGCGCACCCGAGTACCTCGATCTTGAGGAAGGCAGCGCCCCCGACCTGTTTGAGATCATCGACGCCTGGGGCAACCCGCTGGTCTACATCGACAGCAAAACGCTGATGCAGGGCAGCTTCCAGTATGACGTCACACTCGCCGACGGCACGACCACGAAGATCAACGCCACCGAAGCCCAAGACGCCCTGCGCCACCCCGTTACAGGCCAGTTCCCAACCTCGTACGTAATCTGGAGCTTCGGCGAAGACGGCATCAACGACTACGGCCGAGGCGACGACGTAACAAGCTGGCCCAAGTACGAAGAAGAGTAGGACCTTGGGTGGCACGGACCTTGGGTGGCACGGACAATCTTGTCCGTGGGGCTGAGCGAAGCGAGGCCCGAAGCGTCGCAGCAACCACGCTGCGACCACAGACAGGATTGTCTGTGCCACCCAACAGCAACCTGCATCCAGCCGCCTGAAACTGACACCCATCAACTTTCACTCCACCCCCACCATATGTGGCGCATGGACAACACAATGCGCTCGTGGCCCATTACCGCACTGTTCTTGGCATCGACGAGGCCGGGCTCGGCCCGATCCTCGGCCCGCTCACGGTGGGCTATGCCGCGTTCTCATTGCCGCAGGCGCTGACGCCGGGCGGCGTACTGGCGCTGGATATGTGGGACGCCCTGCAACTCGGGCGCGAGCCCATCGAGCGCAAGAAGCGCCCCGTCGTCTGCGACTCCAAAAAGCTCTACTCGCCGGCCAAAGGCGTGCGCGCCCTTGAAGAAGAACTGCTGGCATGGTGC
>JAGQRE010000288.1 GCA_020425695.1 Planctomycetota bacterium | reverse complement strand
CCTCAATCGTTATGTTCGAGGTTGGATAGGTTACTTCGGACTGGCCCAACAGTTTGATTTATTCGACAAACTGGATGGGTGGGTCCGCCGCCGAATTCGGATGTGCTTCTGGAAACAGTGGCGTCGTCCGCGCACGAAGGTGAAGAACCTCGTGCGTCTGGGGGTGAACCTCGACTTCGCGATCAAACACGCGATGAGCCGCAAAAGTTACTGGCGTCTGTCAAGAACGCCCGCCATGCGGTTTGCCATGCCCAACAAATGGCTGCATGAAGAGTTGGGACTTCTTTCGCTCAAACAACTCTGGTGCGACCGTGCTCCACTTCGAGGAATCGCCTAGTGCGGACCCGCATGCTAGGTGGTGTGGGGAGGGTCGTCAGCAATGACGACCCTTACCCGATTTCTGCCATTTTCCGCAGTCGATGCCTCATTATAGCCGAGAAGCTTGACGCGAACATGTTCGCTGTCGTCCGGGCTGTATCCATGGTAATGGTTCATATCAGGAGTCTGTTGTACCCAGATACGGCCGCATTGTACACACTCCATGGTTGCCAAGGTCAAATCGAAAAGGCGCGACGTTAGGACATCGTGAATCATGTGTCCCGCAGAAATGTCCAACGGGTAAATATCATTGAAGTGTT
>JAGQRE010000287.1 GCA_020425695.1 Planctomycetota bacterium | reverse complement strand
CGCAATTACGCGTTGATCCGGCAAGAGGACAAGCGCCTCGGGCGCCGCATGTTCCGCAAGAACTTCATCACCAAGACGCAGCTTGACGAGGCATTGGCCTTCCAGCGCCAGTTGTTCAAGGCGCTGGGCGACATCAAGCGCGTTGAGAGCATCCTGATGGACGACGGGCACATCGGCCCCGACCGGGTGCGCGAAATCTGGGCCGAGTACACCAGCTATCTGAAGCGCAAGGGCGACCAGCCCGTCGAGCCCAAAACCGACCCAAGCCTGATGAAGCGCGGCTAGAAAGTTTCGGCAATCAAACCACAACAGAGCCCCCGCGGTAACGCGGGGGTTTCTATATACATCGCTAAGCACTGCTTCGCGCTCTTCGCCTCCCTTCGCGCCTTCGCGTCAAAAACAGACGCGAGCGTGCTTTGCCGCCACGACTCGCCTAGACTGATCCCATGAAGGGCATCCGACTATCGAATCTGATTCTATTGGTTGCCGGGCTGGGGCTGACGGTTCTTGGCGTAACGTTGCTACTGATTGATGGCAGCGGGCGTGACACTGACGGCGTTGCAATCACCGAGCCCGAAACCGACGCTGAATGGCTGGCGGCGGGCGAGAATCTGATCAAGCAGTACAACTGCAACTTCTGCCA
>JAGQRE010000286.1 GCA_020425695.1 Planctomycetota bacterium | reverse complement strand
CGTCCGCAGGCTCGCGCACGTAGACGTGGGCGATCTGGTGGTCGCACACCGCGAAGGCGCGGCTGCGGAAGACGTCGAGGCCCTCGCCGAACGGCCCGTCGCGGACTTCGAGGAGGCCGGCCTTGCGCAGCACGCGGTTGGGCCACGCCACGCTGCCCACCGGCAGCAGCCCGTACTCGCTGAAGACGACGACCTCGGTCCCGGTCTCGGCGGCCGCATCGAGCACGACGCCAGCCGCCTCGTCCACCTCGCGGACACGCTCGGCCGTACCCGGCGCGTCGGGCCCGAACCGCTGCAGGTCGTAGTCCAGATGCGGCAGATAGGAGAACGTGAACGAGGGGCGGTGCGTACGCAGCGTCCACGCCGTGGCGCGGGCGATCCACGTGGTCGCCGGAAGGCCAGCGCGCGGGCCCCAGAACGAGAAGAAGGGAAACGGGCCCAGCTCGCGCTCGAGGTGGCCGGGGTAGTCCACCGGATCCCCGTGGATGCCGAAGACCTTGCTGCCGTCGCAGCCGTACCAGGGCTTGGGCGTGACGCTGAAGTCGACCGGCGCGCCCTGGTTGAACCACGCGAAGACGGTGGCACTCGTGTACGCGACGCCGCGCTCGCGCGCGCGCTTCCGGGCCGCCGCGTGCACCGTCTC
>JAGQRE010000285.1 GCA_020425695.1 Planctomycetota bacterium | reverse complement strand
GTGCTTGAGTACACCTACGACTCCACGGAAGGTGACCCACCCGGCTCATACAAGCTGGTTGCCAATGCCGACGACGCCAACTCACTTCAGTACGCACGCAAGGACATGATCCCATGGTACGGCGATGCGGGCTGGCGGCTGAACGTCGGAGAAGTCGGCGTCATCCTGTACGACAGCACAAAGAGCTCGTACGGCTACCACATCATCAAGCGCATTGAATAGAGGCGACTGACTGCGTGGCATAGGCAATCCTGCCTGTGCGGCTGAACGGTGCGAAGCCGCGCTCGCTGCAAGAGCGCCGCGAGTCCGCGGGCGATGCAAGCATCGCCCCTACACCTGCAAGGCGTGCATGCCGGGTTGCAGATCGTGCAGCTGGCTCTTTTCGCCGTGCCTTGTACGCAGCTTGAACGGCACGTCACACATCAGCTCCAGTGTGCGACGCGCACCGGACTTGTCAGCGGCGCCGACCTCCATGTTGATCGTGCCGAAGTTGAAGCGCAGCCCTTCAATGGTGTGCTGCTGCTCCACATACGGGATCAGTTCAAGTTCACGACGATGCACGTGCGGGCGTACGCCCATCAAGCAGCCGATACTCGCTTGCACACACAACGCATGCGCCAGGGGCGCATTAGCGCCGGATGAAC
>JAGQRE010000284.1 GCA_020425695.1 Planctomycetota bacterium | reverse complement strand
AGCGTGCTGCGTGCGTGGTCATCAGCCAAGCCATCCACCGCCCGAGATCCCCGTCATTGTGCGGCCAGAGAACGAAGTGATAGTGGTTCGGCATCAGACAATAGCCAAGCACACGCATCGGCAAGCGAATACAGGCTTCATCTATCAGTGCAACAAAGGCGGCGTAATCTGAACGCTTGTGAAACACCTTCGCCTTGTTCACACCACGATTGATGACATGAAAACACCACCCACCCGGCGCAATTCTCGGCTTCCTTGTCATGCGTGCAGGATAGCTTGAACCGAGAGGGGGTCAGACCCTGTTTTTATTCCAAAAACAGGGTCTGACCCCTTTTTGCTACTCCGGGAGTTTGCGTCGGGTCTTTAGTGTTTCGGTTATGGCGGCTGTTACTGCTGTTAGGGCTACGATGATGCCTACTAGTTTCAGCCACTCTGTGAAGCTTGTTCCCAAACCGGGTTTGGCCCAGTCGGCAACGAGCCACAGGGCCGCGCTTACGATCATTCCCATGGGGTAATCCATGGGCACGCCCGCGATCCACTGTTTGTGCCACCAGATGTTTTTGCTTTTGAAACGTCGCAGACCGAAGTGCGGGTTGATCACGAACCAGATGAAATCCCACCACACGGCCACGAGAAAGTACTGGC
>JAGQRE010000283.1 GCA_020425695.1 Planctomycetota bacterium | reverse complement strand
CAGAACCGCTGGGAGATGGCCACGCTGCACTGGGCCTGCCAGTTCGCCGGCATCGTGATGACACCGCTCAACTGGCGCGCGAAGCCGGAGGAGATCGACTACTGCCTGGCCGATGCCGAAGCCAAGGCGATCGTCTGGGAGCCGGTCGCCGACGCTGCGGTGGCCGCTTCTTCCGGGGCGGCCCTCGCGCTGCGCATCGGCGTGGGCGATGTGCATGGCGCAACGCTGCACTTCGAAGACTGGATGACCTCGGTCGCCGAGCCGGTGCCGCAGGCGGAGGCGTCTGACTGGTCGCTGATGCTCTACACCAGCGGCACCACCGGCAAGCCCAAGGGCGTGCCGCGCCGTCAGCGTGCCGAGCGCATCGCAGCACTGGCCCACGTGGCGCAGAACCGCTACGCGGTCGGCGAGTGCACCCTCGGCGTGATGCCGCTGTACCACACGATGGGCGTGCGCTCGCTGCTCTCGCTGGCGCTGGTCGACGGGCGCCTCGTCTGCCTGCCGCGCTTCGACGCCGGCCGTGCGCTGGCGGCGATCCGTGACGAGCGGGTGACGCACCTCTACCTGGTGCCCACGCTGTACCACGACCTGCTGTCGCACCCCGACTTCGCCAGCACCGACACCCGCAGCGTGCGCAAGCTCGGGT
>JAGQRE010000282.1 GCA_020425695.1 Planctomycetota bacterium | reverse complement strand
ATCCACACTTCGTTGACAAGGTGCGCGACGTGGTTGGGCTGTACCTCAATCCACCCGATCGGGCGCTGGTGTTGTGCGTGGATGAGAAGAGTCAGATTCAGGCACTCAATCGCACCCAGCCCGGCCTGCCGCTGAGTTTCGGTAAACCATCCACGCGCACTCATGATTACAAGCGCCACGGAACGACCTCGCTGTTCGCGGCGCTGGATGTGGCGACCGGCAAGGTTATTGGGCAGCTCAAGCGGCGTCATCGCAGCGCCGAGTTTCTGCAGTTTCTCAATGCGATCGACGCTGCGGTACCGAAGGATCAGGAAATCCACCTGATCATGGACAACTACGGCACGCACAAGACCGAGCAGGTTCGCGCCTGGTTCGTCGCACACCCGCGTTACCACGTCCATTTCACGCCGACCTCGGCGTCCCGGCTCAACTTGGTCGAACGTTTCTTCTCAACCCTCAGCGAGAAGTGGATCAAGCGTCGGGCGCATACCAGTGTGGCCGATCTGGAAGCCTCGATTCGCGACTATCTGAATCGCAACAATGCCGATCCGAAGCCCTTCGTGTGGCGCAAAGGTGCCGACGAGATCCTTGCATCGGTGGGTCGTGCCGCGAAGAAGCTCACTTCTATTACAAATGCGTAATTGCGGA
>JAGQRE010000281.1 GCA_020425695.1 Planctomycetota bacterium | reverse complement strand
GGCGCGCTGCGCCACAAGATGTGGTCGCGCGTGTCGCAGCTCAACGTCAACCACATGGCCTTCGCGTGGACGAGCCTCATCGTCGTCGCGATGACCGACCTCTACATCCGCATGGTCGCCTCGGGCGCCGTGACGGACATGCGCCTGTTCTGACCCCCGAACGAACGCGAGCGAACCGACATGAGCGACAAGCAGTTCGAGACGCATGAGCACGACGTGCTCGTCATCGGCGCGGGCGGCGCTGGCCTCCGCGCGGCCATCGAGGCTTCGAGCATGGGGTGCGACGTCGGCCTCGTGTGCAAGTCGATGCTGGGCAAGGCCCACACCGTCATGGCCGAGGGCGGCGTCGCCGCGGCGCTCGGCAACGTCGAGCCGAAGGACAACTGGAAGGTCCACTTCCGCGACACGATGAAGGGCGGCCGCTACCTCAACCAGTGGCGCATGGCGCAGCTGCACGCGATGGAGGCCCCCGACCGCGTGAACGAGCTCGAGGAGTGGGGCGCGCTCTTCGACCGCACCAAGGACGGCAAGATCCTCCAGCGCAACTTCGGCGGTCACAAGTACCCGCGCCTCGCCCACGTCGGCGACCGCACGGGCCTCGAGATGATCCGCACGCTCCAGCAGCACGGCATCCACACGGGGATGAAGGTGT
>JAGQRE010000280.1 GCA_020425695.1 Planctomycetota bacterium | reverse complement strand
CAGAGAGCGACGAACCATGTGATGAACGGGAGTTGCGACACCGTTGTTTCCTGAGTTCATGATTATTGGTCGCAACCCCGTTATCACTGCCGTTCGTGGCATCGAATCGTACTCGTACTCAGGCGCTAGCCGGTACTCGTACTCCTACTCGAAACAGCGGCAATGAGACCATCGCCGTCCGCCCATGCTACTGATTGGTGCGCTCGAATTCCGCCCAACTGAATTCATCAGACCTCCGTTACCTGTGATTCGCTTTTGATGTCATTGTTCGTTAGGAGAGCGGTCGAGGTGGCCGATTAGGACAAACCGACGCCTGACGATCGAGTACGAGTACCGCGATGCTGAGTACGAGTACAAGTACGATGGGAGACAGACCGACGCCTGACGTGCCGACTGCCGTTTGGGACGCTGGCGTTTCCCTTGGCGGTTTCGATGGGTTACATTGGCGTTTAGCGGTGATGCTCCCAACTGTCGCCGTACGTAAAATCCACGAACCAACCGTTGCACACGAAGACGCGGAGTCCAGTTGGTTCGATTACACAATGTCGTTCGCCGCGTCTCGGTGAACGGCGGACGTTCGCGCCGCTGACCGACGCCTGAAGCCCATGCTGTGATTGGTGCGCGGTCGACGCGGCCCGATGAAGACAAACCATC
>JAGQRE010000279.1 GCA_020425695.1 Planctomycetota bacterium | reverse complement strand
GTTCTCTCGTTCGCTCTTTTGTTATCCATCGCCCGGTAGGTGTAGAGGGAGTGTCCCTCTGCATGAGGCGTGCTGTGGACGATCGTGAACTTCCATCCATTGACGAGTTGCTGGCCGGTCGCATGGCCGACGGTTCGAGCCCGCCGCTGCACTCGGGCAAGCTGTACGAGCACTGGAAGAAGCCCCTGCCCGGCATCAACGAGCAGAAGACCGCCAGCGACCTGACCGCCGAAGAGCTGCATTACTTGGTCGACAAGCTGCACCTCGACGACCTGGACCTGGCGCTGAACTTCACACGCGACTGCCTCCTCCGCGCAATGGACCTGACCCGACAACCCAATAGCCCGGGCTGCAAAGCCGGGGGATCAAGCCAAGAACAGGCCGAAGCACCAACACCTGAAAACGACTCTACGCGAAGTGGCGAAGAAGAAGCCGAAGGTCGCGAAGAAGCTGCTGACGTCGAAGACATTGACGCGTCAAGTGATAGTCCCGGTGCTGCACCCGATATTCAGAGAGTTCCTGAACTCAGGGGCGTCACCGGCATGCGGGGGTTGCCGGAAGACCCGCTGCGAAGTCGGACCAGACCCAAACGCTTTGCCGGCCCCGCGCGCGGAACGGCAGGCATCGAGATCCCTCCGCCGCCGCAGAAACTTGACGACGAAAAA
>JAGQRE010000027.1 GCA_020425695.1 Planctomycetota bacterium | reverse complement strand
CTTATGCCAAAGGAAAAGTACAAAGAAGGTATGAGCGAGTTCGACCAAAGTCGCGAAGCGGTCTCACCCGAGGTGCAGTTGATTGCGCGTATGCGTCTGCAACGCGTCGTCTTCGGTGCGTTCGCCATTGTACTGGTCACCCTGTTTGCGCTCGGTTTAAGCGCCTATCGCCACATGCAGGCAGAGAAGAAGGCGGCTATCGACACGGCTGTCGATGCTGACGCTTACGCCATGGGTACGCGGAAAGCCGCTGAGCGAATGGAGCGCGAACTACAAGAGACTCAGGGCACGCTGTCAGAGACCCGTCAGGCATTGGGCCTGGAAAAGTGCCGCCTGGCATTGCACGAGATACGCGACGGACAACTGACCCGTGCTCGGGCTTTGCTGACTGAGGCCGAGCGCCTTGGCCCGCCGCCTTGGGCGCCTTTGGTTGCGAGGCTGACGCAGGATGGCAGCGCCAAGTTTGAAGGCAGCGAAAATTCGGCAGCGCCAGTCGTTTGCGGAAGCCTGAGCGGAGACAGGCAAAAGCTCGTGGTTGTTCGCGCGGTGGGCGATTCGCTCGTCGTCGAGACATACCGTGCAGCCGATGGCGAGTTTGAGAGAGGCATTGAGATCCCGCGGCGTGCGGGTTCAAGCAATGGCACACCGGCGCGACTGTTGTTGAACAACTCCGGTAGCGCGTGGTACATCCCGGTCGGCGAGCTTGCTTACTATGGCACCCGCGATGAAGTGCTGACTGTTCCGTATGTTCCCGGCGGATATGACCCCGAGCGAGACCAAGTCACAGATGTGGCCGGCAACGCTGATCTTTCCATAGTCTACGAAGCTCGCGGGATTGGCGGGCTGGTCCGCCGTTCGCGCATGACCGACGGAAACTGGCTCAGCGAGCGTGTTGACCTGGATGTCCAGAACCCCGAAGTCATGGCGGTAAGCCTGGCTGGCGACAAGCCGGTGATCCTGACGCCCGACGGCGTCTTTGTTGTTGGGCGCGGTGGTCTAACCGGCCTGCTGTTGCCACTGGAATCGCGCCCCGAGCACGCTGCGTTGCACTATGGTGTCGGCGCCATCTACTCCATGGTGCTCTCGGGGACCACGCTGGACCTGACTTGCATCAAGCCCGGCGAGTCCAAGCACGTAGTCAGTTGTCGGCATGAAGTTCCGCAGGATGAAACCGAGGACCTGCGTTTCCTGAGCGATGGCACACCGGTGTGGGTGGGTCGTTCGGGTCGCGTTATCGGCATGAGTTTCAGCTCAGCGCAGGCGATGCTGCTGGGTGGCTATACAATCAGTTTCATCGAGCGGTGTGGACAGGGGTGGTTGTTTGGCAATCGTAGAGGTGAGCTAAGCGTTCGTGCCGATGAATCGCTACGAATGTTGGGCGAGCCACTGCACATGGTGCCACCGCAGTTTGTCGCCGACCCTCGCGCCAATGGCTTCGTTCTAAGGGCTCCCGGTGCAGACGTATTTGTCTTGCACGAGAACAAAGTTTATGACCTCGGGCTGGTGGCGGACGTTGCGATCGCGCCTCAGGGGCCAGCGTGGTTTCAGGATGCGCGACTCCACCTGCCGGGCGGGCCACTAAGCCAGGAGGAAGGCAAACTGCTAGGCGCCTTTGCCGACGGCAGTGTCTTGCTGTTTTCGAACCCCCAGAAGTTGAAGCACCTGTACGGCGGTTCCATCCAGGAGTTTCTGTTGCCGGATGGCGGGCGTGCGCCGGACCCTGTCGTGTTGAGTGTCGAAGGCAGCGTGGCCGCCTATCGAATCGGCGGAAACATCTTCACTTGCGATCTTCAGTCGGACCCTGAGCCGGTCAGCGGACGCCCGGAGATTTCGCCAAACCTGATGGCGCTGGACTTCAGAGGTGAAGCGCTGGCGTTGGCTTACGGTGCGACGATTGACGTTCGTCTGCTCGATGGTGGCGAACTCCGCACGGTGCGGACATTGGCGGCGCCGCAGGAGATTGCGTTGCTGTTCGGTGGAACGGTACTCGCATCGTTGGAAGCAGGTGAACTTGCCCTTTACGAAGTCAGCACAGGACGAGAGATGTTGCGTGTCAGCGCGGACGTTTCGGCTCTGTGTGCATCCGGGGATGGCGCGCTGCATTTGATTGCCGGCTCTTACATGCTGGAGTTGAACCTACAGCCGGATACCGACTGAAAAACTCGGAACCTTCTAGTGAGTGATTGCATCTCAGGGGCAAGGAGAACCTGGGATGAAAGAACTTCCAAAACTAGCTGCGCTGATAGCCTGTACTGGACTGACCTTAGCCGCAGCCTGGACTGTCCTCGAAGTCGACCCTGAGCGAGTTCATGCGACTCAGCCCTGTGCTCCGCTTGAGGCGAACGACTTTGACCGCCAAGCCGCGAATTCGCCCCTGCATGCAGATTTTGACGACGCTACACCGCCGGCTCTTGATGAGCGTGGGGCGCAAGTCGGGCCGGCCGGTGAAACCGGCAACTGTGAATCGCCTCAGGAACAAACGCCGCACGTCAACTTTTACAAAGACGGCGATCTGGTGAACGTGACAGGAAAGGACAAGGACGGCACGCTCAGGCTTTCAGGGCAGCAAGTGATTCGTCTGACAAAGCACGTCGAGTCGGACAAGCGAGTTGGAATGATCGAGCCATTGGATTCTTCAGAGGAAGAAAAGCTGATCAAGTCCCTCAAATTGCTGGTTGAGGAGATAGAGCGCGATTCATTCAAGGAAGAGTCTGACTTCGACCCGAAGCGAGTGCCGGACGGCTATGTCGCGAACCTCAAGAAGGACGGTGTCTGGACCAAGTACGACGCCAAGGGCTCCCGGATTCAGGAAACCACCTGGCTTGAAGGTAAGCGCGAAGGCGTCTTCAGCACGTGGCATCCCGACGGCGGAATCGCCCAGACCGGTGCTTATGTGAACGGGCTGCAGAGCGGTCGCTGGAGCACATGGAGCGCCGCCGGTCAGTTGATGTGCGACATGACCTACGTTGACGGCCAGTTGCATGGGGCATTCTGCAGCTATCACTCAAACGGCGTCGTGTCTTCCGAAGGTACATTTGAGAACAACCAGTCGATCGGAATCTGGTCGTTCTACGACAGCACCGGGCGCGAAACTCAGCAGGTTGATTACTCGCTGCAGCCACTCAAAGATGCGCCAGCCGAGACGGACAAGAAAGTCGTGCGCCGAGTTAAGTCACGGCGCGGCTAGGCGCAGCGATTTGCGGCCGAGCTATCTACATTTTGACCCAGAGGTCGTGCTCATACTCGGTTGCGAAGAGTAGTGCGCCGAGGAAGTTTTGCAGCTGGCGCATGCTGCGGTCGTCGTCCTTGCCGGAGCTCAGCCTCAGCCCGACGCGTGATACTGGTGTTCCGAGTTCTTCGCGCTCAATCACGAACAGGTTGGGAAGTGAGTGCAGCGGACGATCCAATGGAAGTTCGCGTTCGTACAAGTCGAACATCCCCAGCAGGAATCGTGCGTGCTTGCTGCTGATCTGGTCGGTCAGAAAGAAAAGCTCGAACACCTGATTGCTGCTGATTCGGCGACCATCCTCAAGCCGTCTGACTAGTGGCTTGTCACCCTCAAAGAAAACGCCGGGCAGTTTGCGCATCTCGGCTGTCTGATTGCCGGTGATGCCGTTGCTTTCAAAGTAGTTGCACAGCATACCGGCCGTCGGGTCACCGTGACTGGCACGCACTCGCCCCATAAGCAGGGCTTCGGTCTTCATGCTGATCGGGAACTCAATGCGCCCGCGACACCCGAACGACTGCGGCTCAATTCGCGCACGGCAGTCCTTGCAGTGATGGGCGTGGGCATCCAGTTCAGCATATTGGCGCTGGATTTCGGCGGCGCTGGAGACTTTTAGCTGGTTCGTGCGGTCTTCGCCCTTGATCGTCAGCTCAACCTTTACGTTTTCCGGCGTGATCTCCGGGTCCGTTTTGCGTGCGCGATTGACGGCCTCATTGGCACGCTCACGCGCATACAGCAGGCGCAGCATGCGTCCGGGTTTGACCTGTTCTTTCACAGGGCACGGGAAATCCAGGTAGTAGATGATCGACATACGGACGCTAGGTTTTGGTTGCGGAGCGTGAGTTGGCCTACACATGTGCCGCCAGATCAGTCTCCGAAGCCCAAAGCTGCCTTATCTCGGTTTCACCGCCAGCAGGCGTGGCTCAGTGTATTCGTCAATTACGTACTTTGGGCCTTCTCGACCAAGCCCGGACGCTTTTACACCGCCGTAGGGCATGTGGTCTACGCGGTAAGTCGGGATATCGTTGATGATCACGGCCCCGACTTCAAGCATCTCAAACGCCTGCGTTGTCTTGAACAGCGACCCCGTGAAGACACCGCACTGTAACCCGTACTGCGAAGCGTTTACTGCGTGCAGGGCGGCCTCGAAGTCCTGATATCGTGCGAATGTGGCCACCGGGCCGAAAACTTCTTCGCAGCACACCTTGGCGTCTTCCTGAACGTCGGTCAGCCATGTCGGTCTGTAGAACTGCCCGTCACGCTCGCCGCCTGTAACTACGTTGGCGCCTTGCGTGCGTGCTTCGTTTACCCAAGCCTCGACGCGAATGGCCGCGTCTTCACTGATCAGCGGGCCGCAGATGACTTCTTCGTGGGTCGGGTCGCCCTGGCCGATGGTCTCGGTCAGTTCAACGATGCGTTTCAACAACTGCTCTGCGATATCGTCGTGTGCAAAGACGCGCTGGACCTTGATGCAGACCTGCCCTGCGTGGGCAAATGCGCCCGTCACAATGCGCTGGGCTGCATTCTCAATGTCGCAGTCGGGCTCGACAATCACCGCGGCGTTCCCACCGAGTTCAAGCAGCACAGTCTTGCGCGGAGCTAACTCGCGCAGGTGCCAGCCCACGTGGTCGCTGCCGGTGAAGCTGATCACGGCCACACGCTCGTCCGTTGCCAAGTACTGCGCGACATCGTTTCCGCAGGGTAGGATGCTGAAAGCGCCCTCCGGCAAGTTGCACTTGGAAAGCAGCGCGCCCAGCATCAAGGAAGTCAGCGGCGCTTGCGGGGCCGGCTTGAGAATCAAGGGGCAGCCGGCTGCGATGGCCGGGCCAACCTTGTGCGCGACGAGATTGAGCGGGAAGTTAAATGGTGTGATCGCGACGACGATTCCCTTGGGGAAACGTCGAACCATGCCGTAGCGCCCCTCGCTGGTCGGCGTTGTGTCAAGCGGGATGACTTCACCCTGTCCGCGCTTGGTTTCTTCGGCACAGATGGTCAATGTGTTGATGGATCTGGAAACTTCACCGCGAGCCAAACTGATCGGTTTGCCGGTTTCGGCCGTTATCATACGGGCGAAGTTTTCTTCGTGGTTGCGCATTTCCTCCGCGAGGGTGACCAGGGCGGCTTCCCTTGCGCCGCTGGAAAGCTGCTGCATCGGAAGCCGAGCGTGCCAGGCGGCCGAGATTGCGGCCGCGACTTCGCCGCGCTCGGCAAGGCAAACCGCGCCAAGGTCTTGTTTGTCATAGGCCCCGCGGTGCTGGAACGTAGTTTGTGTCGTGACTCGTGAGCCGGCGAGCCACAATGGGTTAGTTGACATGGTGTTCCTCGTGTGCAGCCAGTGTCAGTGTATGCAGTGAGCTTGAGAATACGAGGTTCCGGCAGACGGTTGTCAAAGGTCAAGAAACGGGATGCGCTTCAACGCACTGATCGTCGCAGTTTGCTTGCTCGCCGTTGGCGGGCTGGTGGCGTTGCAGCCGGTTCGTGAAGCTCTGGGGCTGGCATTGGATGACTCGCTTCAACTGGCGCTGATCCATGCCGAGTTGGCCATGGCGCCCCTGTTGTTTCTACCTGTGCTGGGCACTCGGCATTCGGTTCTTTCCAACCTGACAACTGGTGCAGCCTGCTGGGCCGCTGCTGCCGCTGTGGTTCTTCTTTTCTCGTTCGCCAGTATGGGTGATCTCGGCTGGGAATCACGGTCGCTGAGCGCTGCCGTGTGGTTGGCCTGTGTCGGCACGCTGTCGCTTGCCGCGCGCGTAGGCTCAAGTTGGGTCGGTCGCACGCGAGTCGCGCTGTTGTGCCTGTTCGGGTTGCCACCGCTCTGGCACTACTTGATGCTTGAGTACAGCGGCGTATCGGGTGCACGTATGAAGTCGCTTTCTCCAAACTGGGGACTTGCGACACATGAGCTGACACTGTGGCCACTGATTGCGCTTGGTCTGCTGTGCATCGGTGTAGCCGTCGCGATTCCGAACCGGGAGCGAGCATGAGATTGCTGCTTCTGCTTTGTCTGTTCGGTTCCATCCTGACGGCGCAGACAATCGATACAGAGAAGAGCCGTTTCATGGGCTCGCCGAACGGTCGAACGGGTTCTTATGCGCCGTTTCGCGTGGTTGTTGAGGGCTTGGGGGGCACTGACAGCATCATACTTCGAAGTGTCAGCGGGGGCGTGGTACTGGAGAAGCAGGTTGCCGTCGCGGGCGTGGAAACCGCAGAGGTAGTGATACCTGTCCTCGTTGCCGACGACGCCGTGGTTAGCGTGTCGTCCGGCCCTGGCGACGCGCTGGTGGATGAATACCGGCCGAAGCTCCCGCTGCGCCGCATTGAGCCTGATTACGCTCGACCCTACGTTGCGGTCTTTTCGACCGATCCGCTCTATGCCCGCGGTGTGTTGCCGAGTGCGCCGAACAGTGCCATTTGCGACTACTTTGAACTGTCGGAGTTCTTTGGCGACTGGCGTTTACTTGACGCTTACGACGTAGTCGTGATTTTCAATCCCTCGGACCTTCGTCTACCTCCTGGTTCGCAGCGGGCAATCGCGGAGTTTTGCAGTCTTGGCGGGGCATGCCTGATCGTCGGCTCATTTCGCCTTGGCGAGAAAGCGGTGGACCTGCCGCCGCCCGCCGAACCGACGATCATCAATTTTCGTGACGTGCAGGCGCAGCGATTCGGCTATGGGCCCGGTGCGATTTATCGTTTCGGTGCTGAGGATCTTCGTCGCAGTCGTTCCGCCCAGCTCGTGCTGGTGGACGCAATGCTGGATCACACCTGGTACGGCGCTGACAGAGCGCCGGCGGGCAAGCCTGAGTCACGGCTCGCGCCTCAACGCACGCCGACGCCCACTCCGTTGCCGCCGGACGACGCTTCACCAACCCCGTTCTTTTGGGCGTTGGGTGGCGGATTGCTGCTGCTGTGCGGGCTGGTGCCGATAGTTGCAGGGCGTATTTCCAAGCGAACCTGGCCGGCACAGATATTGTTGCTGGTTGGTTGTTCGGGCATCGGCGCGCTGGCGCTGATTCAGACCCGGCCGCTCGCAACCGTTGAAGCAAGCGCTTTGGTCCGTCTGGGCGAGGGTGGAGCCGCGTCGGCGCGCATGTTTGTGATCGCGGAAGAAGGCTGGCACGACGCGATCAAGGTCAAGCTTGACGATGCCAGTGATCGCAGTCTGCCACGTAGAATGCCTTCTGAGCCGGGCTGGCGTGCGTGGGTGATCGATACGCCGCTGGTTGGAGTAACTAAGTCTGAACTCGAGTCCATAGAGATGGCCTTCGGTATGGTTGGCGACGTCTCTTTCAGGGATTTCGGCGCACAGGCCCGTCGCGGCGAGACAGAGTTTTCAACAAGTGAAGCTTTTCTTGTGGAGTGGTGGTTGGAGGCAAACGCCTATCGTGGACGCCGGGCTGCCCTGGACCCCATGGAATGGCCAACCGGACTGCCTCGTTATGAAGATGCACGCTTTGTCACACGCGGTGCGATGGGTGTCACGAGCCGTCGTGAGGGCGGCTGACCCTCGCCAAATGGCGTAAGGAAAGCAATAATCACAGTACGTCAGCGTTGTGGGGCACGTCGTTATGCAAGTCGTTCGTTGCGACGCCTTTTTTTAGAGTTGGGTTAAGTATGCCTATGAACGGACCAAGTCACGGTAACAGGTCCGCGTCCTCTGAGGGCGGCGGTGGATCGAATCCGCCCAAGGCGTATCCCGTGAAACGACCAGAGTCTCACGTCACACGAAGGCTTCAGCCTAAAGAGGAAAAGCGCCGCATGCCCGGGACGGACAAACAGCGTGGTGGTGACGAGGCGCCGCCACCGTCGATCCCCACGGTTTCATTGGGGCCGCCGCCAAAGCCGACCCAGCAGCCTCGAGTCTCGCCTCTACCGCCCCGTGCGCAGGGCAGCAGTGCCAGTAGCCAGAACCCCGCCCAACGAAGCGCCGCCAGTAGCCAGAACCCTGCGCAGCGCAGTGCAGCCAGTAGTCGCAATCCTGCACAGCGCAGTGCCGCCAGCAGCCAGAACCCGGCTCAGCGTAGTGCAGCAAGTAGCCAAAGCGCGCGTGCTCGAAGCGCAACCAGCAGTCAGCAGCCAGTCGGTGAAGCAACGGAGGTACCTCAGCCGGTGCGTCCGAAGAGCCCGGAAGAAATCGAGTACCGCGCGAAGCAGGACCCAAGCCTGGAAGAAACTCAGGACATGGACCCGGCCGAAGTCGAGAGACCGCCGACGTCCGTCGGCAACGAAGCACGCATCAGCTTTGGGCAGGCTGCGGTGAACCTCAAGCTGGTCACGCCACCGCAGATTCAGGAATGCGTCAACGTACAGCGCGCCTTGCTGGCCAAAGGGCAGCGCGTACCACTGCTCGGCCAGATTCTTGTTCAGCGCGGCTTTCTCGACAAAGCGAGTGTCGACAAGATCAAAAGCTACCAGCAGATGTATCAGCTACAGGACAAGATTGAGGGCTACAAGCTTGCGGCGAAGCTCGGCCAGGGCGCTATGGGCACGGTCTACAAGGCCCGTCAGGTTCGCATGGACCGCTGGGTTGCAATCAAAGTCCTTCAACCAGAACTTGCCGCCAACGCCACGATCAAACAGCGGTTCCTGCAGGAAGCCCGCGCCAGCGCGCGGCTGAACCACCCGAACGTAATCACCGGCATCGATGCCGGTGAAGTGGACGGACTGTGCTACTTCGCGATGGAGTACGTTGAGGGCAAAACACTTCAGCAGCTTGTCAAAGAACGCGGCGCCATGGACGAGCGGCAAGCGCTTGATGCGATTCTGCAAGTCGCCAAAGCGCTTGAACATGCAGAGAAGCTTTCACTGGTTCACCGCGACGTGAAGCCTGACAACATCATGATTACGCGCGACCGTCAGGTGAAGCTGCTTGACCTGGGGCTCGCGAAAGTGCGCGCTGCGGAAGACGTCGGCGCGACCAAGGGCATGGCGGTCGGGACGCCGAATTACATCTCGCCCGAGCAGGCGATGGGGCGACAGGACATCGACACACGCGCTGACATCTACAGCCTTGGCGTAACGCTCTATTTCTGTCTGACTGCACGGGTCCCTTATGAGGGGCCGCCGGAAGTGGTCATGTACCGCCACATCCATGAACCGCCGCCGCATCCGAAGAACTTCCGCCCCGACTTGCAGGAAAGCACGTCGTCGCTGGTTTACAGCATGATGGCCAAGCGTCCTGAAGACCGCCCGGCCAGTGCTGCACAGTTGGTTTCAGACATCGAGCATCTGGTCCGCACGGGCAAGCTGCCCGGTTTCTTTGACACAGCCCCGCCGCCTGGTGGGCTGAAGGTCAAACGTGACAGCCAGGTGCTGGTCAGCCAGAAGCGGCAGCCGCGTCTCAAGGGTTACGGCATGCCCGGCACGCAGCCGCCGGCACCGGCCGGACAGCCGCCTGCGCCACCTCCGGGGCAGCAGCAACCGGGTGGCCCACGTCTGCCCCGCAAACGCAAGAAGCGCTTCGGCGGTACGTGGTAATTCGGTTCATGATTCAGTCGCCCAGGCCGGGTCGACTAGCCTATTGTTTCTGAATCCTGAATCCTGAATCCTGAACCCATGGGTGGTCGCTTCATAATAGTCGAGGGCATCGACGGCACGGGCAAATCGACGCTCGTGAAGTTGCTGGCGGATGCGTTAAAGGCCCGCGGGCGCAAGGTTCTGCTCACGCATGAGCCGACGGACCTGCCCAGTGGCAAGCTGATTCTTGAGCGACTCAGTACCCCGGGCTTTAAGGCCTCACCTCACGAGTGGTTGGGGATGTTCGTCACCGACCGGCGCATGAACATTGACACCATTGTGAAGCCCGCATTGATGCAGGGCAAAGACGTGATTCAGGACCGCAGCATGTACAGCACCCTCGTGTACCAGGGTGCGATGGGGATCAGCGAGCGTGAGATCCTGAAACGGCACGAAGGCTGGCACCCGACACCGGACCTGCTGGTGATTCTCGATATCGCCCCGCGCTTCGGGCTGGCCCGTACGCGCAAACGCAGTCTTGGCTTGGGCCAACGCTGGGTAAAGCAGCAAGGGCAGAAGTACATGTTCGCCGATGGCGACGCGCCGCAAAGCACTGAGAAACTTCACTTCCTGCAAGAGATTCGTAAGCGCTACGGGCGCATTAAAGGTGACTTCGTGATGCACCTGCCGGTTCGCAAGCGAGCAGGCGACGACTGGGAAGACAAGACTTCCGAAGAGTTGTGCGAAGAAGTAATCAGCGAACTGGACTTGCGCAGCAACCCTCGCGACTACATCGACGAGCGGCGCTACTCACCGTCTGCCGGTACAAGTAACGACGACGCGTCGTAAGGGTTACGTCAGCGTACCGGCAATGCGCACAATCAGCCTAGTTTCGGTATTGGCACTGTGGTTGCTTCCCCGTGCGTCGGTCACTGGAGAGCACACAACTATGCTGATGCGTGTTTGCGTCACCGATATTGAAACAGGCGAGGTTCTGTTCCTGCGCCAATTCTCGCCCCGTCAGCGCGTTCGCGGGCTTACGCTGGGCTCCGCACCGGATGATGACATCCAGGTCACGACACTCGGCCAACAGAAGCTGCGTGTAATTCTTCGCGGGCGAAAGAGCGTGCTGCTAACGCAGGGTTTTCAGCCAACAGCCACAACCATGCAGGCGAGTGACCGCGAGTTTGAACTGCGCGTAACCTCCGGCTCGATGCTTGAGATCGACGGGCAGCGAGTTGAATTCGCAGCGGCGGGCGGTGCCGGCAAGTCGGTCGCTGGTACGACTGCCACTCCAGCCGCGGTGCCCTCGACCGAAGACCGCGAAGCAAAGACCTGTTTCGCGCGGTTGTTCCTGACACTCGTGCATGAGCTGGCCCGCATGGAGCGCGGTGCCGAAGCCATGATGACTGAGTTCGACATGCCGGCCGGCGACTCCGGCAGCGAGCCCTTCGAAAAGTGGGTGTTCAGCCGCTTGGATGACGCTGCTAGTGGGCGCGTTGACGTTGATGAACTGATCCGCGACGTTCGCCGCCGGTTCTCACGTTTGTCGACACTGCAACTCGTGAGCTTTGAAACGCTTCAAGACTGCGTTGACCGTGTACGCATGGAACTTGACCCGACCACGATCGCCAGCAAGGCGACGCCCGTGCAACGTTTCTTCAGCAATCTCGGCGCGTGGCGCCGCTACCTTGAGCGCTACAATGACGCCTTTGCAAGCTCACAGCGTTTCTACAACGAGTACGTCTACCCGACGGCCCGTACCAACTGGCTGCGCCATCTCGAGAGTCGCAAGAGCGTTGCCGTGCTCAAGTCAGCAAGCTAAGTCGGCCACAAAAGCAGAAAAAGCCCGGCCAGCAGGCCGGGCTTTTGAATGATCGGGATTGCTACTGGGGCTGGTAGTCGCGGGCAGGCGGCTTGGCAACCTTGCCGGCCTGGATGCAACTCGTGCACACCGTCATACGCTTCACGCCACCGTTGACCCAGACGCGGATCTTCTTCAGGTTCGGGCGGAAGATGCGTTTGTTACGCGCGATCACACGGCTACCGACGCCGCCCTTCTTCTTGGCCAGACCGCGACGGCTGATGCTGCCGCCAGCGTGAACGTGCTTTGTGCAGACTTCGCATACTCGTGACATGACTTCTCTCCGTAATCCCCGTCATCTCGACGGGGGCGCAAAAGGTACTCTCGTTCAGATTAGCGTCAAGGGGTGGCGAGCCTTCTATACAGCAGCCACAACTACAGCCCCTGAGGCGTACAGGTCGATAATCCGCCAAAGGCTCTCTGGGCTGATCAACTCCGACATGCGCTTGCGGTACTTCTCAGCGCCCTTGAGATCACCGTCACGTTTGGCCCGATAGTGCCGCGCGTAGTGTACCGGGATCATCTCCTTCGGGTCTTTCGGCATTGCCAGCAGTTGCGTCAGACCGCCGCTCTTCTTGAAGAAGAAGCCGGCAGCAGACTTCAGGCTGCTGTAGTTCAGCAGCTTCTCAATCCAGTCTCGTGCTTCTTTCTCTTTATAGTTCTGCTCATAGCAGGCGGCCGGCAGAAACCACCATGACTCCGGGTTTGCGCGCTCGCGCATCAGCAGTTCAATCTGTTCGCGGCAATCGCCGATTTCGTTCTTGCCCGCGTAGATTGTGCGTACTGCATGGGTGATCGCGCGCAGTTCCGTTACCGCCAGTATGTCGTCCGAGGTTCCGTATTCTCGGTTGGCCCACTCGGCCGCATCAAGATCGATGATCGGCTGTGCGGCATCCCCCGCCATCAGGAAGACCTTGGCGTGCAGCGTGTAGGCCGGGCCAAATTCGCGGTACTCCTCCAGAATCGGCTCAAGGATATCAACAGCGCCTTGCAGGTCTCCCGCAAGCGCCATCCCCGACGCCTTCACACAAGCTTCTTTTGGCTCCATGCATTCACACCAGATTGTTCGTGAGCGACCGAATGTTAGCGGCAAAGGCGCGCTTGAAAAGGCGCTAAAGCCGGACAGGGACGTGTTAAAGAAACGACCCCCGCGTAAGCGAGGGCCGTTCCTGCCGCTGTGGAACTGCTAGTTCACGTCAATCTGCATGCTGTAGTCACCGCTGCCGCTTGAGGCGCCGACACGTACGATGTAAGTGCCGGGGGTCAGGGCAATGTTGATGGCAGCCGGGTCGGCGTTGCCGCTGGGGTCGTCATAGACCAACTGCGCGCCGTACTCGTCGATGATCTCCAGGTTGCCGTCGAAACTGCCGAAGGTCGTGGTCACATAAAAGTCGCCGGTTACGTTGGTCAGTACTGTCAGGATGTAGCTGTCCACATCGAATGCGTCGTCGATCACGCCGCCGTTGTCCACGAAGCTGTCGGTCGGAACCATCACACCGAAGTCGGATCCGCCAAGGGGCTCGACGCTGATGTCGATGTCATAATCACCGGTACTTGAGCCGCTGCCACCCACAACCACAAAGTAGTCGCCCGCGCCGAGTGTGCCGACAATCGCCGGGTCGGGGCTCGGGCCGCCGTTGTCGTCGCCGGTGATGAAGTTGAAATTGAAGTCGTACAAATCAAGGAACGCATCAAAGCCACCGTAGCCGGTTGCTGTGATCACGACCACGCTGCTTTCGGATAGCGAGAACTCGAAACCGTCCTCGTCGCTTGAACTGCTGATGTCGCGTGTGTCGTCGTAGGCGTGATCGAACTGGTTCAACAGCCCAAAGTCGCTGCCGCCGGCCGGAACAACCGGGTTTGATATCCCGACATCGTCGTCAGCGTTGTGGCTGTAGTGACGATCGCAAGCCGTCAAAGCCAGCAGCGGCGCCATGATCGCGATGGGTAGTATCAGCTTCCGCATTTCCTCATCTCCCTCTCTGCGCCTTGTCTTGCGCGTCTGGAGCAGTCTACCCCATGGAGCAAGCGCTTTCCCCGCCAAATTACTGGCAACGGGCTTAACGCAGGCGGACGGCTTTCGCCGTCCGCAGAACTGCTTTATTTTCAGGCATTTGCGCCACTTGGCGTCTACGCGGAATCTTGCCCTTAACCGTTCTTCGAACGCTCCCAGCGGTGGCGCAGCGGCATATAATCGCTAATCACGCGCTCAGCCCCGATCAGTTCTTTCATCAACTCGAGTGCGCGTTCGTGATTGCCCAGTCCGCGGTGGCTGCCACAGAACTCAGCCAGGATGATCGGCTCGATCGTTCGTTCAAAGAGGTCCAGAGCGGTTTTGAGCACGCTCGATTCGGTGTCGGCACCGACGACGTACATGCCCGAGTTGTCCAGGTCCAGCTCAGCCAGCAGCTCTTCAAACTCAGGCGTCACCACGCTGTAGGTGTTCTTGGTCAGCAGATAGCGCTTCGCGCCGTAACCTTCAGGCAATGGCGTCACGCCGTAGGTATCGAGCCCGGGGGCCTTTGCACCCATGACTTCGCTGATCTTTGTTTCGATCCCCGCCGAGCTGAAGTCGGACATGTCTTCGTTTTCAAGAAACAGGCGGGCCGGGCTGTCGGGTGTGTTAACGTAGCGCGTGAAGATGATCGGGTTGAACAACTCCGCCTTGATGATGCTGGCGATACCGTTCGGGATAAAGCGATTGTACTCGCTGATATTGCCGCGCTGGACATCGACTACGATCAAGGGACGCTGCATAGGATTTCTCCGGGCAGTTGGCTAACCTGCAAACGGTGGGGCGCGTCATGCTAGAGAGCCCGGGGCTTCGCTACAAGCCCCGCAAATCCGAGATTCCGGTATATGTCAAACGTACCTGAAACGCGCATTAGCGCCTGCAATGAAGCCCCGGTGCGTCCTGAGCGCGACTACATTCTTTATTGGATGATCGCCGCTCGCCGCCCTCAGTTCAACTTCGGGCTGCAACGGGCCATTGAGCTGGCTGTTTTCCACGGCAAGGGGCTGGTCGTATTTGAGCCCCTGCGGTGCGATTACCGCTGGGCAAGCGACCGGATTCACCAGTTCATTATCGACGGCATGCAGTCGAATGCGCGGGCGTTTGCCGAAAAGACGGTCTTGTATTTCCCATACGTTGAGCCAAATCGAGGCGCGGGCAAAGGCCTGTTACGGGCTTTGGCCAAACGTGCTGTTTGCGTTGTGACCGATGAGTTTCCGTGTTTCTTTCTACCGCACATGGTCGAGAAGGCGGGCGCAAACTTGGATGTCCGGCTTGAGCAAGTGGATAGCAACGGGCTGTATCCGCTTCACGCTGCCGACCGCGAATTCACGGTCGCGCATTCGTTCAGACGTCATCTGCAGAAGGAACTGCCGCCGCATCTCGGGCAGATGCCGCTGCCGGACCCGATGCACGGAATTGCGCTTCCTGAAGTTGCGCTGACCCCGGAAGTGCTTGAACAATGGGCTTCTGTGGATATCGCCGAGGGTCTGGCAAGCTTGCCGATAGATCATGACGTTGCGCCGGTTGGCTTCACGGGCGGGCACGAGGCCGGGCGTGAGAAAGCACGACGTTTCGTAAACGAGAAGCTGTCAGCCTACGATGTTGATCGCAATCATCCCGACGAAGACGTTGCCAGCGGCCTGTCACCGTGGCTGCACTTCGGGCACGTTTCAACGCATGAGCTTTTCAGCCTTGTCGCTGAGCACGAAGACTGGACGCCAGCAAAGCTAGCCGAGAAACCGAACGGCAAACGAAACGGCTGGTGGGGGGTAAGCGAGCCGGCAGAGGCGTTTCTCGACGAGCTGATTACCTGGCGTGAGCTGGGCTATCAATGGTGCCATCGTCACCCGGAAGACTACGACTGCTTTGACAGCCTGCCCGATTTTGCGCGCACAACGCTGACTCGCCACGCTGCTGACAAGCGCCCTTACGTCTACACACTGCAGCAGTTCGAAGACGCCGAGACAAACGACGAAGTCTGGAACGCTGCCCAGCGTCAACTGGTCATCGAAGGTCGCATTCACAACTATCTGCGCATGCTGTGGGGTAAGAAGATCCTGCACTGGACCGAGTCGCCGCAACAAGCGCTTGAATTCATGATTCATCTGAACAACAAGTACGCCCTCGATGGGCGTGACCCCAACAGCTACAGCGGAATCATGTGGTGTCTCGGGCGTTTCGACCGCGCCTGGGGCCCGGAACGCGCTGTATTTGGCAAAGTGCGATACATGACCAGCGCCTCGACACGGCGTAAGTGCCACATGGAAGACTATCTCAGCCGCTTTGGTCCTGACGCCATTTCCTGAAACCCCGCTTGTCGTAGCGTGCGGGTCGGCTAGCATTCGTGCCATGGTTCGATTACTGATTCTTGCGTGCCTGTCGTTCTGCCTCAGTGGCTGTATCGCCGTGCTTGGCTATGAGCCGACACCCGCCGAGCTTGAGGCCATCAAGCGCGGCGAAGACCCCCGTGCCGGAGAAGCAGAGCGTGAGGCCGAGCGTGAAAAGGCCCGAACCGACCAGAACGGCAACGCGGGCGAATCGGGTGAGCCGACGACGCGAACGAACTCAACCACTTACGGAGTAGACCCGAAGGAAGTCGGCCCCAAGCAGGGAACCGTGTTGCGCTGGCTTGATTCGGCGACCCTCGTGATTGAAGCGGACTCGCGCCGTGAGACAGTTGCGTTGCCCGGCGTTAAGGCTTCCGAGGACCTCGCCGCCGAACAGAATGCCCTGAACGACCGAATGGATCGCTGGACCTACGGTACACCCGTCACCCTGCGCTATCCGCTTCAGGACAAGCGGGGTGAGGTCATCTATCGCGACTCCGAAGGCCGTCTGCTCGCGAACATCGAATAGTCTTTGCTGGCGATTGGGGGCGGGTTGCGCGTAGAATGAGTCTATGACGCCCGCCGAACCATATCTTGTCAGTGGCACCAGGGCTGCGGTCAGTGTGATATCCCGTCAAAAGCACGACGCCCTGATGGCAAGCATAAACGACGCCAACGCGCTTGAGACCCGCGGGCATGCCGTGATCGACAGCGCTTCTCGGAATAGCCTGCTCGCAGTCGGAGGCATGGTGCTGACAGCCGGGGTCGCCACTACGCTGGGCTCATACGCCGTGCGCTCAATGGACGGCAGCTATGAGGGCGTCCTGCGCGGCAACTGGTGCATGCTTGGTTTCGTCGTGATGCTGGGCGTGCTGAACTTTGAGTGGGGTTGGCTGAGTGTCCAACGCCGCCGCCGCGAGACAGGGCAACGTTTGCTGCGTCGAGCGGAATACCAGCGCCGTTTGGCGACGTTGCAACTTGGACAGGTCGAGAACACAGCCGAGGGAGATATCCAGCATGAAACCCTACGTTGAAAGCGGCCGCCACGCGCAGGAACTGCTTGAGCAACAGCAGAACAGCACGTACGCACCAAACGAGCAGCGTCTGATTTCAAATCTTCGCGGCTTTAAGCAGGTGATTAATCTGTTGGGCGTCACGGGCATTGTGCTGATTCCGTTGATCGGAGTCATGACACGCAGCTCGTTCATCGCGGCCGTCGTTGCCTTGAACTTTCTCGGCATCATCGTGTTGCTGGAAATGATGGAGCGCCGTGTGAAAACGGCGCTTACGGCGCTTCGCGACAAGCGCCTCGGCATTGAGCGCTAATCAACGTTTCTTGCAGGCGCGCCACTTCAGCAGAACTTCTTCGACGTCCAGCGGCCTGACCAACGAAGCCGGGCCCTCGACCACACGCCTGTTTGTTTCACGAATGTGTTCGTTGAGTCTTGAGACTGCCCGGCGCACGCCTTCTTCGAGGGCGAGTTGCATAATTTCGTCCAGTTCGCGTTCAACGTCGCGTCGAAGTTGCAGCCCCAATGGCAGGATGCTCACGCCTTCACTTTTGATCTTTTCACGGGCCCAGTCATCAAGCGACCAGGGTCGATCAAGCCCCTTCAAAGGCTTGCCCGCGCCGGGCAGATTGTCGAACTCGCCGCGTTCCTGCGCCTCACGAATCTGGCGATCAACCCAGTCTTCAGCAGGCATTCCGAATGGCTTGCGCTCAGTCATCCCGGCCTCCAAAAACCAGTTTAGCAACGGAACCGCGACCGCTAGGGAGCGGCTTGAACCCAACGATGTTCAACCAACAGCAATGTCACGCCAAGGCGCAGAGTCGCCAAGCGCTGACAGAACGATTGATCGAGGAGACGCATGCGCCGGCGCTGGATGCACGGCGGTTCTCTGTTGATACGAATTGGTCTTCGCGTGGCAGTACTCCCCAGCCGCTCCCTTGCGGTCGCGGTTCTGTTACTCGCCGGGGATGCCTTCTTTAGCGCTGGCGATTCGACCTTCCATGGGGCTGCTGGCGTTGGCGTACAGCTTGCGTGGGATTCGGCCGGCGAGATAGGCCATGCGCCCGGCTTCGATGGCGGCCTTCATGGCGACGGCCATTCTTAGCGGGTCTTTTGCGTGGGCGATGCCGGTGTTCAACAGCACGCCGTCGGCACCTAGTTCCATGGCGATACTTACGTCGCTGGCGGTGCCTACGCCCGCGTCCACGATGACCGGCAGCTTGAACTCGTCGCGTACGGTCTCAAGGATAATGCGGATGTTGTTCGGGTTCAGCACGCCCTGCCCACTGCCGATTGGCGAGCCGGCCGGCATCACGCTGGCGACGCCAAGATCAGCCAGCCTGCGCGCCATGATCGGGTCGTCGCTGGTGTAAACCAGCACCGTGAAGCCTTCTTTCACCAGCTTGTCGCAGGCTTCCAGCGTGCCGACAGGCTCCGGGAGCAGCGTCTTTGGGTCGGCCAGTACTTCCAGCTTTACCAGCGGCGTGTTCAACGCTTCGCGTGACAGATGCGCCGTACGGATTGCGTCTTCAGCGCTGAAGCACCCGGCCGTATTCGGCAGAATTTTGTATTTGGATTCATCGACGAAGCTAAGCAGATTCTCTTCCGCCGGGCCGTCCAGCTTCACTCGACGCACGGCCACGGTCACGCACTCGGTGCCGCTGGCAGCAAGGCATTCGCGCATCAACTCAAAGGTCGCGTACTTGCCGGTGCCGACCAGCAGGCGCGACGTAAACGTGTAGTCGCCGACTTTGAGTGGTGTGTCCAGTTCAGAAGCTGTCGCTGTCATCTCAGTCCATTCGTAATTGCAAGACTATCCGCCACCTACAAACGTTACGATCTCAAGTTTGTCGCCCTCAACCAGTGTTGTCTCGGCGTACTTCGCTTTAGGCACGACACTCAGGTTGCGTTCTGTGGCGATGCGGTCGGTTTTCAGGTTTAGCTGCTGAATCAACTGGGCAATTGTCAGCCCGTCGGCTACGTCACGCTCGGTACCGTTTACGCTGATCTTCATGATCACCCCGCTGCATCCACTAGCAGGTTTAGCCCGGCGTAGCTTTCCAGCTCGTCGTCCTTAAGCAGCTTGACGCTGCCGTCGCCGAGTATCACCACGGCCGCGCGCGGGCCCTTGATACGGAAGCCGTTCGGAGTGTTGTTCCAACCGATCTCGACGTCATGACACATGACCCAGCGTTCGGGGTCGTGACCTATCGGCATCTCGGGCTGGTACACAAGCTCGCGTCTAGAAAGTTGTCCGATCACCTCAAACTCTGCGTCAAGCAGCCCGGCCGCCTTCAACTCATCGATGCTTGCGGGCCAGCGAACATGGCCGCCCATTGGGCTTTCGCGGTATGCCAGCATCGCGTCGGCAAGTTGCTGCATGTGCGCGGTAGCCTTCGTGTAGTCGGCCTGCGGCAACTGCCTGAATTCGTGCGGGTTGCCGTTCGGCCACTGTGTGTTGTGGTCATTTAGCTTGATCTTCTGTGAATCCAGCCAAAGCAAAGTTCCGCCGGCGACCAGCGCAATCAGACAGAACAGAATGAAGAACAGCGGCACGTTCGTGCCACGGCGCGGGGTCGGCTGATTCGAGATCAGCGGCGCTTCTGAAACCTGTGTGGTATCGCCGGGTTCCATGCATACACCTTAGCGAACGAGCATTCCGGTGCCATAAGGGGTGATTGGGAATCGTGCTTCGGCTACTCTGGGCGTATGACCTACCCGCTGCGATTCCACCGTATCGCCGTGCCCAAACCGTGGGCCGGAACGCAGTTGTCAGGCTTGTTCCCGGATGTCGCAGCGGAGTTACCGCCGGGAACTGGCGAGAGCATTGAACTGGCCGATCTGCCCCCGCAGACCAGTGTCGTCGCCAACGGCGAGTGGCGGGGTAAGACAATCCGTGAGCTGGTTACCGAACATCGTGCCGCACTGGTTGGCGAGTTGTCCGATCTGCCCGACTTCCCGTTGGCGCTCAAGTTGCTCGATACGGCAGAAGCGCTGAGTATCCAGGACCACCCAGGCGACGTCCGTGAGAACGGCAAGTTGGTGCGGCGCGGTAAGTGTGAGTGCTGGCTGGTGCTAACGGCCGAGCCGGATGCCGTGATTTACCAGGGGTTGAAACCGGGCGTCACGCCGGAACAGTTTGAAGAAGCGCTGAACAGCGGCAACCCAACTGAGTTGCTGAACGCGCGTGAAGTGAAGCCCGGCGACTACATCTACAATGAAGCGGGCATGGTTCATGCCATCGGTGGGGGGCTGGCGCTGCTTGAGATCCAGCAGAACTGCCCGACCACTTACCGCCTGTGGGACTTTCCACGCGACAAGCCCCGCGAATTGCATGTGCGTGCGGGATTGGACACCGCGAAGTTTGAATTACAACTGCCGCCCATTCGCAAGACTGACGCTGACGACGTGTTGCTGCAGGCCGACGGGCCCTTCGGCGTAAGATCGCTACGAGTCAACAAAGCGCGGCATTTGGAAAAGGACTGGGTGGGCTTCACGCTGGTTACCTGCCTGTCCGGCGACTGTGAAATCACCGGGCGCGCCCGCGACAACCTGCAACCCGCCCGTTTGAAACCCGGCGATACGGTCTTGTTCCCCGCAGAATTCAACGAGTTCGAACTGTACCCGAGCGGCTGGCTGATCCTGTCATGGTCACGCGAGTAGCAATCGAACCCGAAGATTCCGTGAGCTTTCCTTGGCGTCTCGACGACTTGGCGGTTGAATGGGGGTTGATGAACAAGGGACACCATAATGCTGCTGACACGCGATGAGATGGGTTTTGATTTCAAGGGCGCCAAGTTCGACCGCGAGAAAGATCGTGATCTGCTGGCCTGGATTGCCAGCCAGTTCCTGTACGGCGAAGTCACCGGCATCCAGGTAGGCCACTGGATTCTGCATGCGCCTGACGTCGAATCCGCAAAGTTCCTTGCCCGCCAATGCATCGAAGAACTGCAGCACGTGGACGTCTTCATGGAGTTCTTCAAGTGGCTCGGCGCACGTCCGGTCAAGGTTCACCCCGTGGTCCGTTTCCTCAGCAGCGAAAGCGACGACTGGGAAGAGCACTGCGCGTTGGAAATGGCGCAGGGTGAAGGTTTTGTACTGATGATCTTCTACGCGATCATCAACTGCATCGATGACGACAAACTGGCCAAACGCCTCGACGCGGCCGCGCGACAGGAGGAAGGCCACGTAGAATTCGGCGAGCAGCAGACGATGAAAGCGCTCGCGAAGAACCCGAAACTGCGCAAGCGCTTGTTGGGTCTTCATCTGCTGAGCCTGTGGGTGGTGAAGCGCTTCGAGAAATGGATCGGCAAGCGCGTGGACCAGGACCACCCGGTGATGCGCCAGATCCCCGAGTACCTGGGCACGATCATTAAAACCACTGACGTCCGCCTGCAGCGCATGGGCATGACCAGCAAGCCGCTGGCCGAGTACGGGAAGCTCGAAACGTTCGCCCTGATCACCGGCGCAGTGACCCGTAAAGTCGCGCGCAAGCTGATGTTCTGGCGCTGGTTCCGCAAAAAGCGCCTGACCCACACCTACATGCACGACGAATACCTGGCCGAGGTAATGAAGCTAGCCGAGGTCAAAAACGCCGCAGGCATCCCAGTCATCAAGGCGGCATAGCCCGTGGGGCAGGCTGGAAGCCCACTTCAAGAATTTATGGTCCTGGTTGCAATCATCTTGAAACAAAAACGAATGAACGTTCGTTATAGAAAACGAATGAGTGTTCGTTTTTGGATGAGAGACCGAGACAGCCATGATAAACTTCATAGAGTTCCACCACGCGGCGCGGCACGATGACCCGCCGGTAAAGCAGCAGCCGGTTTCCGGTCGTCAGTTGCACGGCGGTACGCCATGGGTTGGCGATGCAGTACGTGTCGCGGGGTTTATGGTCGTGATGGGTGTTGCGGCTGCCCTCGTAACGTTCGGTGTCGGCGAGGCCACACGTAAACCCGAGACAGCGCTGCCCCAGGCGGTTAACAAGGAAGTCGTGTATGCCCAAAGTCTCGAAGGAACACCAGGAGCAACGGCGCAAGCAGATCGTTGACGCGGCCGTGGACGTTTTCCTGAAGAAGGGCTACGGGCGTGCCAGCATGAACGACATTTGCGCCGAGGCGGAACTCAGCGCGGGGGCCTGCTACAGCTACTATCCCAGCAAAGACGAGCTGGTCTGCGCTATCGCCCAGCGATCGCGCAAACGCAACGCCGAAGAGATCGAGAAGGCGGCCGCGCTTGACCCAACACGCCCATTGCACTCCGTAGTGCGCCAGTTTCTGGAAGAGCTGCGCGAGCGCAAGAATCTTCGGGCGTACAGCCTCGACTACGACCTGATGTCGGAGTCACGCCACAACAAGGAAGTCCGCTACATCATGCGCAAGAGCTACCGCGCGCTGGTGAAGCAACTGGCAGGGCTCGTGGCAGAGGGCCAGAAGGCCGGGCGCATCAACCAAAAGTTGCAGCCGCAAGCCGCCGCCCGCTTTCTGCTGGCTACGCTGCAGGGGCTGGTACAGCAGGCGTATCTTGACCCCAAAGTAGACGTAGACGCCTACATGCAAGTCTTCGAGCAAGTTTATACAGCAGCCTTCGCGGCCTGAGACTACTTCTCGATGTCGCGGACCATGGCTACGTAGGATTCGTCTTTGTGGTCGCCGCCTACGAACAGGAGATCGTTGTCGCCTTCGGGGTCGCGTACAAAGCTTACTCGCACCGTCTCCCAGTCCGTATTGGGTGTTTCGCCTTCCAACAGCACTAACAGCGGCTCGCCGAACATGGTGATCAGCGCGAATGTGGACTTCATGCTTTTTCTGCCGCGGTCAAGCTTCATTGTGCCGGTGGCGTAGACGGCCTTCAGAGCGCGCAGGAACTCGAGGTCATTGGGTTGGCCGCGCTCTTTCATTTTCTCGGCCAGGCGTTCGAGATGCCGCACGATGCGCTTTGACTCTTTCTCGTTCTTTTCGAACTCGATGGTGCCGAAGTCTTCCTCAGGCAACTCATGGGCGACATACTTGGTGAAGTCGTCGCTCATTTTCCACTTACCCCAACACTCGGCCGCGAACAGGTTTTCATCGCTATCGACAAGCTGGACAAAGCTGTCGTCGTCCGAACTCTCCTTCGTTTCTTTGTCTTGGGCGACTGCCACGCCATTGAGCAAGAAGCTTGCGCCAGCGATTAGCAGCAGGCCGGCGGCGATCAGTGCGTAGAGTTTCATGTTCGTCTCCGAGATGAATTGCGCAGGGGACTCACTATGTCAGGGGCTACTGCGTCAGGATGCGTTCGCGGCGCTTGGCTAGCTCGTTGCGGTACTTCTCGCGGGCCTCGATTGCGGCCTTGCGCTTGTTCTTGTCCGGGTCGTCGGGGTATTTGACTCGGTGGTGGTACATGCTGGCGAGGCTCTTAACGAGCGAGTCCTCGACCGTTTTCCATTCGGAAATCGTGATCGAACATTCGTCAAACTGCCCGTCCAGCAGCTTATCGACAATCGCTTGATGAACCATGTTGCGGATGTCGTCCGGGTGCGTCACGCCGCCGGCGAACCTTGAACGCGCTGTTGCTTCAACCTGGTCGGCAATTGCCGCGATGGCCGATTCCTTGCTCTGCGGTTTCGGGCCGGGGTAGCGGAACTGGTCCATCGAGATGGTCTCGCCCTCAACGGCCTGCTCTTTCGCCTTGTAGTAGAAGTACTTGATGATGCTGGTGCCGTGGTGCCCTGTGATGAAGTCTTCCAGCACGGGCGGCAGCTTGGCTTTGCGGGCCATCAGCACGCCGTCGCTGACGTGGCTCAGGATAATCAGCGCCGACATCATGGGGCTCAGGCGGTCGTGCAGGAGCTTTGATTCCGGCTCGTTCTCCGTGAAGAACTCCGGGCGCACCATTTTGCCAAGGTCGTGGAATTTCACACCGACTTCGCCCAGCAGTGAGTTCGCCCCGATAGAATCACAGGCGCGCTTAGTGAAGTTCGCGACGTTTTGCGTGTGTTGCCACGTGCCCGGCGCACGTTGCTGCATGAGGGTAATCAGCGGGTGTTCGCCTTCCAGCAGTTCAATCAAGCGCAGGTCCGTGGTGATCTGGAATGCGCGCTCGAACACGGGCAGCAGGAATGTGCTGAACACGCCGACCGCAGCGCCGATGACTACCGTACCGACGGCCCAGACCACAAGCTGCAACGGGTCGGTCAGTTCATTGGCAGGCCATGCGTTTTCGGCGCTCAGCAATGTCAGCGCGACGATGATACATGCGGCCGATGCGCCACCGACGACGCCGACGAGCGCCAGCTTGTAACGCGAGCGCAGGTTGCGGGTGAACAGCACGGCCGTTAACGCGCCGGCCGTCGCCACCGACAGGCGTACTGGCAGGAACTCGCCGCCACTCAGCAGCACGACACCCATTGCCAGTGCCGTGAGTAACAGCCCGTCGATTGCAAACCGCTGATCAAAGATCACGGCATATGAGATACCGCAAAGCAGCAGCAGTCCGAAAATCAACGCCGGCGTCAGCGCCGACTGTAAGGCCGCAGGGGCTTCGGCCGCACCTACCAGCGAAACTGTCTGCACCAGCGCGCATGAAATCAGCACGCTTGAACCGAACAACATCTGTTTGCGGCGCTCACGGAACAGGTCCGGGCGGAAACGCCCCAGATAAAAGCCGTACAGCACGACAAAGCTGACAACAAGCAACCCGAGCCCGACCACGCGCGGCGCGATCAGGTTTTCGTACGGCGCAAGTACTACACCCAGCAGCAGGACTGAGAAGAACGCAGCCCCGACGATGCGTGGTGTCCAGACAGACCAGTCGATTTGGGTATTGGCGCTCTCGGTTTCGCCGAGGCGCTGCTCAATGATGGAGTACTTCTGTTCTTCAAGCTCGGTAAAGGCCATGAAGCCGTCCGTAGCAGCCCAAAAGGGCACGCCAATGAGTATAGCAACGGAACTACCCCGTCCAGCCCCAAAGCTGGAGCGGGTGAAGTCGTTGATTAGTGTGCGCTAGCTGAAACGGCGTCTGCCGTGAATTTTGTGAGGGTCTGCCGCCATCGTGGCGCTTAGTCGAACTGAAACTTTCCCACGATCGCCATCAGCGAATCCAGCTCCGCGCTGGTCACACCGTCAAGCACCGTACCAAGAAGCTTCTCGAACTCCGGGTCGATCTTTGACAAGAGGCGCTGGCCTGCCTGCGTAATCTCAAGCAGGTTCTTGCGCCGGTCGCTGTGGCCTTTGCGGCGAATCAGCTTGCGAGCTTCGAGTTTGTCGAGAATCCAGGTGGTGTTCGCGCGGCTTGCGATCAGACGGTCGGCCAACTCGGCCTGGGTCAGTTCTTCACCGCGCTTTTCAGCGCCGCGCAGGATACGCAGGGCGTTGTACTGGCTTTCGGTAAGCTCATGCTCGCGTACCAAGGCGTTTACGGCCTTGTACAACTGCTGCGAAGTCAGAATGAGATGCGCAACGGCTTTGCTGCGCTGAAGGTATGTTTCAGTCATGGTGTAGTTCCCAGTTTCAACAATGATTCGATACTAATTAGATGGTCGTAGAATGATAGGGCTTGCCGTCTGCTTCGCGCTTTCGTCAATCTTGTTAAGCTGCCGGTGAATCACTTCTGAAAGACGCCATGACCACTGCCGAGGTCGATCCCAAGGCCTATTCGCAACCGAAGTACAAGCTCGACTACGCACGCCTGCGCCGCAACATCAAGGGTGCGGTGAAGTTCGACGACATCTCCCGCGCGCTGTATGCCAGTAGTGCCAGCATCGTTGAGGTCTGGCCGAGTTGCGTCGTTGAACCGATTGACGCCGACGACGTAGTCAAGACCATGCAGTTCGCCCGCGAGCACCAGGTGCCCGTCACCTGCCGCGGTGCGGGCAGCGGCGTGGCGGGGCAGTCGCTGGGGCAGGGCATCATTCTTGATTTTGCCGTGCACATGAACCGCATTCTCGAAACCCAGCCCAGTAAAGGTTGGGCGCGTGTGCAACCGGGATTGGTCAAAGACGAATTCGACGCCGAGCTCGGCAGCTTCGACATGTTCTGGCCGCCCGATCCCAGTTCAAGCCCGTGGTGCACGGTCGGCGCTATGGTCAGCAACAACAGCGGCGGTGCGAAGTCGATTCGTTGGGGCACGGCCAAAGACTACCTGCTTGAATTGGACGTGCTGCTTGCCGACGGCGAGCGCGTGAAACTGCGGCAACTGGAAGTGTTGCCGGAGGGCCGTATCAACTTTCCGGACGACGCGACGGCCGCCGAGATCAAGCTTGCCAACGCGGTACTCAAGCTCGCGCGCGGCAACGCGAAACTGATCGCGTCGGAGCGCCCTGAATCGACCCGCAGCAGCAGCGGCTACAACGTGTTTGAACTGCTGCATGCCGATAACAGCGAAGTCGATATCCAGACCTACTACCCGCGCACCGAATTCGATGGCGCGATCGGCGCTGGCGATGTGGGCGGCGTTCTCGATATGCCGCGGCTGTTCAGTGGCAGCGAAGGCACGCTTGGCATCTTGCTTGAGGCCAAACTGCGCGTGCTGCGACTGCCCCGAAAGCAGGCCGGATTAACGCTGCACTTCGATAGCAACAAGTCGATGGCCGAGGGCGTGGTCAAGCTGCTTGATACCCGCCCGACAAAACTTGAAGTGCTCGACCGCAGCTTCATCGATGTTGCGGCAAAGTCTGACCCCAAACTGGCTGAAGGCATTCCAGACGCTTTGCAGTCGATGCTGATTGTCGAGTATTGGGACGACGATGAGCGCGACACACGCAAATCCGTTGACGATGCCTACAAGCTGCTGGTCGACAACGGCCCGGCTTTCGGCGGTACTCCGGCCTACGACGCCAATGAGTTGGCAAACGCCTGGACTGTTCGCAAAGTCGCCAGCCCGATCTTAAGCCGCGTGAAGGGCGACCTGAAGCCGACGCGCTGGATTGAAGATTGCGCGGTCCCGCCGTGGAAGTTGCCCCAGTTCATCGACGGCTTCAAGAAGATCTGCGAAGACAACGGCTTCACCGCGCATCTCTTCGGCCACGGCGGTGAGGGCAACCTGCACGTCAACCCGTTCGCGAACGCGAAATCAGAGCCCGACCGCGCCCGAATGCGCAAAGCGGCCGACGAAGTGTTTGCACTGGTCAAAAGTCTGAAGGGCACCATCAGCGGCGAGCACGGCGACGGGCTGATGCGTACACCCTACCTGCGCGAGATGTACGGCGACGTCTACCCGTTGTTTGAGCAAGTGAAGGAGTTGTTTGATCCAAGATTCCTGCTGAATCCGCTCAACAAGGTATCGAGTTCTGAGTTCCGGGTTTCGAGTTCCAAGGACAACCCAGAACACGGAACTCAGAACTCAGAACGAAGCATCACTAGCTTTCTGCGAGTGGGGGAAGACTATGCCCGCCAAGGTACCGGTACGATTCTGGACGACCCGGGCGTACTGGAAGAGATCGAGAAGTGCCACGGCTGCGGCAAGTGCCGGACCTACTGCCCCCTGATGCGCGTTGGCAAAGAAGAAAAGTACAGCGCGCGTGCCAAGGCCAATCTGTTACGTGGAGTCGTCAGCGGGCGTCTTGATGCTGACCTGCTGCTCAGCGCGGAATTCAAGGCGAACCTCGACTTGTGCATCTCCTGCGAGCAATGCCTGGTCGAATGCCCGACACAGGTGGACATCCCGGGTATCAGCATGGTCTTTCGCGAGCAGTTCGTTGATCGCAAGGGCAAAGGCGGCATGGTCGCCGACATGCTCAGCAAGCCGGACAAGATGGGCAAGGTCGGGCAGGGCATGGCGGGCGTGACGAACGTGCTGCTGAAAAACCGTTTTCTGCGCGGCATGGCGCAGAGCGTCACCGGGCTGGATGAGCGGCGCAAACTACCTCAGTACAAGAAGGCGCAAGGTGTGGCGCGTTTGAAGCAACTCGACGTTCCGCCGGATGTGCGCGCGAAACTGCCCGAAGAAGTCGTCGTGTTCCCGGGCTGCTACGCCGAGTACTACGACCCCGACGGCGAGAAAAACACGCTGGTCGAGATTCTTGGTGCGCTCGGCGTGACTGTACACACGCCGAGCTTGAACTGCTGCGGCATCAGCAAGGTCACTCAGGGCGACAGCCGTGGCGCGCGTGGCGACATTGAGCAGAACGTGGATAAACTGCTCAAGCCAGTGCGGCGCGGCGCGAAGGTCGTCTTCAGCGCACCGAGTTGCATGCTGAGTGCCAAGCGCGAATGGTCGCGTATCGTGGACGCCGACGACACACGCGAAGTCGCCGAAGCCTGCGTTGACGCGCACCAGTTGCTGTTGCAGGTGTTCGATCACCCTCACATGCGCAAGCAGTTAAAGCCGCTCGGCAAGCGCGTCGCGTGGCACCTGCCTTGTCACAGCAAAGTGCTGAACGTTGGCGAAAGCGCGAAGCAGTTGATCGACCTAGTCGATGAAGCGACCACGGTGAGTCTGAATGCGGGCTGTTGCGGGCTTTCCGGTACGTTTGGTTTGAAGACCGACAACTTTGACATGAGCATGAAGATTGCCCAGCCGATGCTGACGAAGATCAATCTTGCGCACCCGGACGTAGTCACCTCAAGCTGTGGCATCTGCCAAAGCCAGATCCGGCAGGGCGTAAAAACCAGCGAAGACGGTAAAGACGGCGTGCAGGTCGTCCACCCACTGCGATTGCTATACGAAGCGCTAAGGCCCTAGCTGACAGTATCCGTATGCCTTGGATTTTTCGCCGGAGCAGGACGGCTGGCTAATTTGCCCACGCCCGAGACGCAGGCGAAACGAACAAAGATCGACCCGTGGGTCGATCTTTGTTCTTCTGAATCAGGCGTGGGGTCCCGATTAGAACTCGTCGTCGTCGGTGTTACCTTTGGCTTCCTCAGGGAAGTCGTCATCCTTGACGTCGTCGTTGATCTTCGCATCGCTGAGTGACAGCGTGGCCGGGAATGACATTTCCTGGCCCATCATGTTGAACTTCAGGGTCGCTTCCATCTCAAGCGCCAGCTCATACTCGCCGACCTTGCCGTACTTGCTGACTTTGATCTGCCCCTCAAGCTTCTGCTTGCTTTCACCCTTCGGTACCGGGTTCTTCGGGTCAGGTTCCTGGCCTGGCAGACCTGACATGTCGACTTCGGTTTCGGCGTTCACGGCGCTAAGGCGCAGATTCTTGCCCTGGTCTTCGTATTCGTACGCAAAGGTCACTTCGGCCTTCTGGCCTTGCAGTTCCGTTTCGTGGGCCATGGTCTTCACCTTGTTCTCGGCCACGGTGAAGGTCTCGACTTTGCGCTCACTGTCGATGTAGGTGACGATGACGGTCTTGGCGATTTCCTTCTTTTCGTCCTTCTCGTCCATGACGGGGTCGCCGAAGGCAAAGTTGGCCTTCTTGAAACGCACGTCGTAAGACTCGAAGCCTGTTACGTAGCCCAGGTACGGCTCAAACAGCCCCTTGGCGATGTCTGACAGGTTGCCGAGCGGGCTGCTGCTGGCGCCTTCTTCTTCAGTGGACTTCCAGATGGCTGCGCCGCCGGACTTCCAGAAGACTTCGCCCTCAAACGGCATCTGGCCAAAGCCCATGGCAGTGGCGTCAACGCTGATATCTGAGCCGGCATGCAGCTTGGTCAGTCCCTTGGATTCTGCTGAGTAAACGCGGGTGTAGGCGCGCTTGAACAGGTCTTCGGCCTTCTTGTCGCCGCGATCAACCTTGGTTTCTGACTTGCCTTCGTCCTTCTTTTCGGACTCAGTCTTGCGATCTTCCTTCTTCGGATCTTTCTCAGTCTTGTCCTGTGCGAGGGCGAGCGGGCTGATCATTCCGACCAGTGCAACCGCTGCCAAAATCTTCATCATGCGCATGCTTATCTCCGTGTTCTGGTGTTCGAGTAGTGGCGGGCGTGTACCGAATCTCACGCGGAAATTGCGTTAGTTGTTAAATGGCAAGTCCCGAGGCAAAAAGCCTCGGGACTCGTGGTCTCAGATCGCCTGATGGCAATCATGAATCCGATTTAGCTGTTGGCGCCGTTGGCACCATTGGTGGCCGGAGCCTTGTTGCCTGCGCCGTTGGCGGCCTTGTTGTCAGTTGGGCAACCGGCGACCATGAGGGCACCGAAGGCGATCACAACAACCGCGAGAGCGAACTTCTTCATATCGTAACTCCTGTAATTTTAGTTCTTTAGAATGTTCCGAGCATACGCTGCACGGTCTAAGCGTGCGCCGTGCCAAACAATCGCGGGCAATCAGTGCGATTCATAAGCCGCTATCGGACAACCGCTTAGGATATCTTTACAGGAAAATGCGGTCACCGGCATTGCCAGTGACCGCAAAGTTTTGAACACCAACGTAATGGAATGTTACTTCGCACTAAGTTCAGCCACGCCGGTCTTTAGATCGTCATGGGAGAATGGACTTTCGAGTCCCTTATGCACAACACCGTCTTTGCCGATCATGATCACCGCGGGGATCGCAATGCCCTCAAGCCCGGCAAATTTGTGCAGCTTGGACTTGGCCGTATCGGACGACTTACCGGCTTTCAAGCTTTCGGCTCCTGCCTTCTTCAACCATTGGCTGACTTTGGCTTCGTCGTCCTTCTCTTCGATCGTCAGCGATATGAAGTACAGGTCGGGGTGCTCTTCCTTCAGTTGCGCCAGCACGGGCGCTTCTTTCGCGCAGGCGCCTCACCAGGTGGCGAAATAGGTGACAACTACAGACTTGCCCTCCAGCTCACCCTTGCCGAGGGTCAGCGGCTTGCCGTCGAAGGTTGTACCAATGACTAACCCGGCCGCGCTTTCGCCAGTCGGTTTGGGTTCAGGCTTGTTGTCGCCCTGAGGGCAAGCGCCCAGCAGTACCGCCAGGGTCAGAAGTGGTAGCAGTGTCTTGAGCACGGTGTTTCCTCCGCTGCCAGAACAGGCGCGGGGCCCTATTCCTTCCCGGCGTCTTCCGGCTTATTGGGCGGACGGCTTTCCAGCAATGCATCAAGGGCGCGCTGGATGTCGTCGGGCAGGGGTGCCTCGAAGCTTACGCGCTCGCCAGTGCGGGGATGTTCAAACTCAAGGCGCGCGGCATGCAGGGCTTGCCGGGCAATCAGTGGGGGCTCGCCGGCTTCTGCTTCACGCCCCAGAATTTCGCTACGGGTGAGAGGTGGGCGCTTTGAGTACAGGCGGTCACCGACAATCGGGTGATTGATCGTCGCCATGTGCACGCGAATCTGGTGTGTACGCCCGGTTCTTGGTTTCAGGCGCAGCAGACTGAAGCGCTTGAAAATCTCCAAAACCTCGAAGTCCGTCTGCGCGCTCTTGCCGCTGGCATGCACCCGTTGCATCTCGTAGTGGTCCGGGTGGCGGGCGATCGGCTTGTCGATGCTGCCCGTGGGCTCTTTCATTCGCCCGCGAACGATGGCGATGTACTCTTTGCGAACAGTGCGTTCCTCAAACTGTTTGGCCAGTTTGAAGTGCGCGCTTTCGTCCTTTGCGCAGACGATCACGCCGCTGGTGTCGGCATCCAGGCGGTGGATGATCCCCGGTCTGATCGGGTCAGTCCGGCTGAGCTGCTGGAAATGAAACAGCAGCGCATTGGCCAGCGTGCCGCCCCGCCCGGCTTTCGGCGGATGCACCGCAAGGGCAGCCGGCTTGTTGATGACAATGATCGCGTCGTCTTCGAACGGGATATCGAGCGGAATGTCTTCCGGCTGAAGCTCAAGTTGCTCCAGTGCCGGTTTTTCGACCGTTAGCTGCATGCCGGGCTCGAGTTTCAGCGCCGGCTTCACTTTGGTTGGCGCGAGCCCTTCGACACTGACGTGGCCATCGCGGATCATGTTCGCCAGCAGTGTGCGCGAGTAGTCAGGCCATTCGGTCGCCAGATAACGGTCCAGGCGTGAGCCTTCGGCGCTGTCGGGAACAGTCAGGCTGGTGGTTTCCAGTTTTCGGAAATTCGGTTCTAGATCGCTGTTCATGGGCGTGAACGTATCGCGTGGGCGATTGTTGCGCCATGGGCCGCTTGCCAGATTCGCCTTGGGGGGTACCCTATACGGCGCTCACTTAGGGCCACTGATACGGAGAAACTTCGATGCGGACTGCGTTTACGATTCTATTGCTGATTGCTTTTTGTGTTGCCGCAAGCGGTGTGAACACCGGCTGCCGCCAGTCAACACGACAGGACCTTGATGACGATGAAGTAGGACCGGAAAGCTCGGGCCCGTACGCCCGCGACCTGGTTGAAGTAACCGACGAGATCGCCGACCAGATCAAGAAACAGAAGATCACCGAGCGCTTTATCGCCAAGTGGGGCGACGCCCCGATCGTTGCGGTAATCCGCCCGCAGAACGACACACGTTTTCCGGAAGTCAGCCAGATCTTCCAGGAAGACCTCGTGGTTGAACTGATGGACCGCTACACCCGCGACGAGCTTCGTTTCAGCCAGCGCGACAGCGATGTGCAGGAAGCTGTCTCTAGTGAAAAGGAAGCCAAGGAATCCGGCGAGCGCACTGACCGTACCGGTCGTCGCACGAAGCTGGGTGCCGACTACTTCCTGAAGGCCAAGTTCAGCACTCTCTCGATGACCGACGGTGAGTACGAGGATGACACGATCCTTTACACGTTCGAGTTGATCGACACGGAAACGGACGAGCTGATCTTCAAGGGTGGGCACAAGATCCGCCGCGTTTCTGAGAAGTCAGCCGTATACCGCTAAATCATGAGGCCCGGCCGCGACGGAAGCCCGTCGCGGCCAGGGTACTCAATGGCGCGGGGCCGGGCCTGCTTCACGGACGTCGAGAGTTTCCATGAAAACCAGCCTGAAAAGTGGATTGCTGTTGCTTGTGTTCGCGCTGATCGCGTGCGGGTGTTCAAGCGTGTATGACGCCAAAGCCGCCATGAAAAAGGGCGGCTGGAAGCAGGTCATGGAAGACACCCGCGACCTGGAAAGCTTTCCTGACCGCGATCAGACGCTGGTACTGAACTACCGGGCGCATTCCAAAATGGCGCTCGGCTACTATGAAAGCGCCCACGCGGACTACCTGCGCGCCTGGAACATCATGAACCACGGCAAGGGCGGTGGTGTCGCCAACGCATACTTCTTCTCGGAAAGGCAGAAGTGGTGGATGGGCGACCCGTACGAGCGGGCCTTCAACAGCTGGTACCTCGGCATGCTCTACTTCGAGGCCAATGAGCGCGAAGACGCCATGGCCTGTTTCAAGAACACCATGTTTGTTGATACGGGCGACCTGGAGGCCGGGCAGTATGCGGCCGACTGGGTGCCGGCGTTCATCATGCGAACTCGCTGCTTTCTTGATCGTGGCGACAAAGACGGCGCCAAGATGGTGCTGGACGAACTGAATAAGCTGCCGCGCGACGAAGCGAACTTCGACCCGGACTGCCCGTGGTTCAATCTCGATGCTCAGGTGGATTCAAACGTCGTGATGATGATCGAGTTGGGCCAAGGGCCGTACTTCACCGCGGAGGGAAACTACGGCAGCGTCAGGGCGATCAATCAGGGTGAGTACGCCGAGTCATTCGCTGAAGTCTGGGTGGACGGCCAGTCACTGGGGCAGGCTTACAAGATTGGCGACACGTTTTATCAGGCCATTACGCGAGGCGGTCGCGTGATGGACGATATTCTGAAGGGCAAGGCCATCGCAAAGACGGCCGGTATTGTAACCGGCGCGGCGGCCATGCACGTGGGGCGCAAACTGTTGCAGTCGGGTGCAGCCAAGGATAGCAACGGTACGGTGACTGCTGGCGCGATCGTAATGGCCGCCGGTGCAGTGGTGCTGATTGCCAGTCTGCTGATGAACGCCGAAGCCGATACGCGCGGTAACGTGCTTCTGCCCGGCGAAACGCACTTGATGATGGCGAAGTTGCCGCCCGGCGAGCACGACGTGGAGATTCGGTTCTATGACGCCTCTGGGCGTGAGTTACGCGATATGCGTCAACAGGGTGTGCCGTTGACCGTGCCGGAGCGCGGTGACGCATCGTTGCTCGTGCGCTCAAGGCCGAAGTATCTCGTACCACGCGGTGAGAGCATGCGTACGGCGGACCCGTATGCGAACATGCCCAAGTAAGGGAATGTGGGTAAGCCCATGGCTCGGATTGAGGTCGTCTGCCCGTTTTGCAAGGCCGAGCAGCACGTGCCCGAGAAGCGTCTGCGTGAGCCATGGGTCTGCATGAAGTGCCGGGGCACGATCGAAGACCCGTTCCTGAACAAGAAGAAGTCACCACCACCCAGACTGCAGATTCCGCTGCACGGCAAGATCATCAGTGCCAGCGGGATTACCAACCTGTCCGAAATCGTCGCAGCAAGCGAAGACTACTCAAAAGGCTTTGATCCTTCGACGGTGATGATCCCGGGCTCGTTCAATCTTGAGGGTTACCAAACCCCGGTCTACGTAGAGCCAAAGCGAGACCGCTCCAACGTGCTGATGATCCTGATCTTTGCCGTCGTCATCGTGGCAGGTCTGGCTGCCTTCGTTTGGCTCGTCATCGTGCCGATGACCCGATAGGCGATAACTACAACTCGTGGCGACGGGCTCTCGATTTTTGCACAATTCAATGCAGAATTGCACACTGGTGGGGCGGTAACGAAGCTTGTCGCAAGAATGTGTCGCATTGGAACGTAGATCTGAGTCATGGCGACGGTTGAGATCATTTGCCCGCACTGCAACCGGAAGCAGAAGGTTGCCGACCACCGACTCGCTGAGACGGTGTACTGCCTCGTTTGCCAGCAGTTGATCACTGACGTCT
>JAGQRE010000278.1 GCA_020425695.1 Planctomycetota bacterium | reverse complement strand
AAGGAGGCGATCGACAAGCGTCTGTCGCTGAAGGTCTACAAGCCGCTCGAGAAGGGCGTGCTCAAGTACACCGGCGACGCCGCGCACGATGCCGAGATGAAGGCCAACCTCAAGGCCGCGCAGGACCTGATCGGCGAGGCGATCCGCCGCGCCAAGCCGCGCCAGGACGAGCTGGTCTACTGCGTGATCGGCGCGCCGGCCGAGGCCTCGATCAAGAACCGCGAGGCGATCATCGAGGCGGCCCGCGCGCACGTCGACTCGGTGATGCTCTGCAGCGAGCCGTTCGCGGTCGCCTACGGCCTGGACTGGCTCGAGGACGTGCTGGTCGTCGACATCGGCGCGGGCACGACCGACCTGTGCCGCATGCACGGCACGATGCCCGAGGAGGCCGACCAGGTGACCTTCGACATCGCCGGTGACGCCGTCGACGCGGCGCTCGCCAAGGCGGTCGAAGCCTCGTGCCCCGGGGCGCAGTTCACGATCCAGATGATCAAGGAGATCAAGGAGCGGCACGGCTTCGTCGGCGACGCGCCCGAGCGCTGCATGGTCGACCTGCCCGTCGACGGCAAGCCGACCACCTTCGACCTCACCGAGCAGATCCAGGGCGCCTGCGCGATCCTGATCGACCCGATCGTCAAGGGCATCCACAAGCTGATCGCGACGTTC
>JAGQRE010000277.1 GCA_020425695.1 Planctomycetota bacterium | reverse complement strand
GGACGGGCGCAGCATGCGAAGCGTGTCCAGGATTTTTGCTACAGCTATTCCGTCAACTTCAGCGGTGTAGACCGGTAGCTCCCAGCTGGTATCCACAAGGCTCTGAGCCGCAAGGTTGTAGAATTCATCCATGTTGATGTCACGGATGGTGCGGAATATGCCATTCTGCTCGGTCAAATCGAATTCGTGCAGTGTTACCTGATCAGCAATCTCGAGTATTTCGAGTCGCGTTACCTCAGGTTGCAAAATGCGTCGAACACCACCATGGACTTCGTAACCCTTTGATAGAAGCAATTTTGATAGATATGCGCCATCCTGCCCGGTGATGCCTGTGATAAACGCCGTTTTACCCATTTGGTGTGTTTACCCTAACCCGAATTGTACAGAAGATAAGTTTCACTGTTTCGTTTGATAACCAACGTAACTGATGAGACGGTGCAGCAGTATCGAATACGCCTTATAGCGCCGATAGACGAGCATAGAGGGTCGGACAATCTTTAGGGTTAATCTGCTGCCCAACTCGAAAAGCTGGGACCATGACAGGCATGATATCTCTTCCATAGCAAAACGGCGATGCTCCACCGGGTAGAGAACAGGCGCTATGGCCGCCGCATCTGATCGGGATGTCATTGGGCGATTTGGTGCAGGAAGCGAATATCCTGATCGG
>JAGQRE010000276.1 GCA_020425695.1 Planctomycetota bacterium | reverse complement strand
AAGGCGATCAGCACCTACGAGCTGACGATCCCCGAAGTCGAAGGCTGCCCGCGCATGTTCATCGCCTTCATGGAAAAGGGCGACAGCAAACACCTGCCGATCGCGCTGGCCAGCATGGCCGCCAAGTACATGCGCGAGCTGACCATGCACCAGTTCAACGCCTGGTTTCACACGTACGACGCGGGCATCAAACCAACCGCCGGCTACTACCAGGACGGCAAACGCTGGCTCCACGACACCAGCGACCTCCGCCGAAAAATCGGCGTAACCGACGAAAAGCTCCTGCGGAAGAAGTAGCCTGAATAGGGCCACTCGTTGCGCCCGTAGCGCTCATGGCGTCGTCGCGTGCCGCAGTTACGTTCCTCTCTGCTTCGGCAAGCCCTTCGCGGTCTTCGCCTTTCTTCGCACCTTCGCGTAGGAACCTGCGCACAGACGCCCGGCCACTTGACCGAAGCCCGTTTACCGTCGACTATCCGTACATGGCTGTTCTTCAAGGTGATCGGCTTACCAAACGTTTCGGCGGGCGCACGGTTGTGCGTGGCGTGAACATTGAGGTCAACGCCGGCGAGATCGTCGGGCTGCTCGGGCGCAACGGGGCCGGCAAGTCCACCACCTTCAAGATGCTGATGGGCGTGCACCGACCCAACGGCGGGCGCGTGATCCTCGACG
>JAGQRE010000275.1 GCA_020425695.1 Planctomycetota bacterium | reverse complement strand
GTTTGACTGACCTCAATCGCTATTTGCGAGGTTGGATAGGTTACTTCGGTCTGGCTCGCCAGTTCGACGACTTCGCTGATCTCGACGGCTGGATTCGACGCCGCGTGCGGATGTGCCACTGGAAACAGTGGCGGTATCCACGCACCAAGGTGAAGCAGCTGGTCGCGTTGGGCGTGACCCTCGACATGGCGATCAAGCACGCAATCAGTCGCAAGAAGTATTGGCGGATGTCCCGTACACCGGCACTACGGTATGCAATGACCAACAAGTGGCTCGCGCAACAAGGCTTGCTGTCATTAAAGCAACTGTGGTACGAGTTGGCTTCTCTTCGTGGAACCGCCTAGTGCGGACCCGCATGCTAGGTGGTGTGGGGGCTGCGGTCAGCAATGGCCGCGGCTACCCGATTTCGTCGACGGATGTAGGGGACCTAATCAGACTTCCACGTAGCCCACCGAGGCAGAAGGCTCTGGCAGCGGTAAACCGTCTTCTTGAAGGCCCTTCATGTGCATTTGTAGAGCGGCGTGTATTTCTTGCTCTGCCAGTTCACGAGTTTCCCCTGTTGCTACACATCCGGGCACATCCGGCGAGAACGCAGAAAAGTTGCCATTTGCCTTTTCGATAATAATGAGATATCGCTGCATCTTTTATTCCTTAAGTCCCGCCTGACGCA
>JAGQRE010000274.1 GCA_020425695.1 Planctomycetota bacterium | reverse complement strand
AAAGCTCAAGGATATTTTTTTTTTATCTGGTATGGAAGACGAAATTGTTACCGGGTTTATTGAAAATACGCCACTCAGCCGGATCGGTGCCCCCTCCGAAATCGCGGCTGTCGCGGCGTTCCTTGCCTCAGACGACAGCAGCTTCATGACGGGCAGTGAGGTGTTCGTCGATGGTGGTTACGCCCAAGTCTGAGTGTTGGGCCACAGCGCACCATCGGACCATTGGCTCAACGGCAGCAAAGAGCACAAAGCCGCGAGTCCGTAGAGCGCAATGCCACATAATCGGGTAAGGGCGGGTGTTTAGCCCGCCCTCCCCACACCACCTAGCATGCGGGTCCGCACTAGGCGGTTCACAACAAGGGAGCACACGACGGTCTCAGGCATAACCATGCGCCTTCATCCAGAGATCACGCACGGAACTCAAGCCTTGGCTTTTAAGCCAGTCATTCGTCATTCCGGTCTGCGTGGCCAGCGTCCGCGCCAGGTGCCAGTAGGCTTTGCTACTGAGCCCCGTTCTGATGGCCTGCCCTCTGCTCGTTCCCAGCGCCAACAGCTTGCGCACCTTGGTGCGCGGCTTGCGCCACTGTTTCCAGTAGCACATGCGGATGCGCCGACGCAGCCAGCCGTCCAGTTCGGGGATTGGGCGGTAGTCGTCCGAAATGCCAAAGTAAC
>JAGQRE010000273.1 GCA_020425695.1 Planctomycetota bacterium | reverse complement strand
CGACCCCTGAGAAATAAACGAACGCTCCGATAAACACCGGCCATCCGTTTATTAGGGACCGCCCCTGATTTCTTTCACCTGATTCAGTGTAGCAGAATGTGATGAACACACGTCAGCCCGGGATGCGAATCCGGCGCGCCTAACTGGTAAGCCTGAGGCTTTGACTTGAACCGGTGAAAAGCAACTGCGGCGCGCAACGACGCGACGAGCACTAAGACGCGACGAACTACAAATACAACCATAAGTTCACATCCGTGAACATCTCGACCAAGCAGCTGGTCTCTGCGCCTGTCCGGCTGTTGGCAGTTGCAGTTCGTTGCGCCCGTCGCGCTCGTCGCGCCGTTGCGTGTTGCAGTTCGAAGTCTAACGCACGGTCGCGGCGGTTTTTTGCAGCTTGCCGTAGTCGCGGCGGGTTTGTTCGTCGATCAGGTAGATGTCGCTGAGCGCGTCGTCGAAGGCATCATCGTCGGCGTTGGTCAGTCCGCTTACGTCGAACTGCGCCTTTTCGTCGTCAGTCCATGAGTAGCCCATGACGGCGATTTTCACGGCCTCGCGAATCTGGTTGCGTACGCGCTTCAGATAACGGCTTACACTGGCTTCACTGACGCCCATCATGTCGGCGATTTCTTTGCCCTGGATGCCGCGGGTCAGGCGCATGCGGTAGCACTCGAACTCGGTGA
>JAGQRE010000272.1 GCA_020425695.1 Planctomycetota bacterium | reverse complement strand
GTATCCGAACGCCGTTATCCGGAGGATAAGGTATTTGATTCGTAACAAATAATATTCTCAATTTCTATCCAGCCTTAGGGGTTCTCTGATTAATTCCGAAGTTCATTTATAATGGTCACAATTTCAGTATCCGAATAGACATTCATGCGCCAAGACTCCTTTTCTGATGCCGCTTTTGAAAAGTAGCGCAGGAAAACCCGCAAGGAACAATTTCTGGTGGAGATGGAGACTATTATTCCCTGGAAGGAACTGTCCGAGGCCATCGAACCCTACTATCCCAAACCCGAGGGCGCCGGCCGCCGCCCCGTCGGCATTGAGCGCATGCTGCGAATCCATTTCATCCAGCACTGGTTCAACCTGTCCGACCCGGCCGCCGAGGAAGCCCTTTACGACTCCCGCGCCCTGCGCCAATTCGTGAGGGTTGATCTGGGCAGGGAGCCGGTGCCGGACGAGACAATCATTTGCAAATTCCGGCATTTGATGGAGGAACATAATCTGGGTGATCACTTGTTCCACCTGGTGAATCAATACCTCAAGGAAAATGGACTGAAGGTATCCCGGGGCACCATCGTTGACGCGAGCATTATCAGTGCACCGAGTTCGACCAAGAACAAAAAGAAGGAGCGCGATCCGGACATGCACCAGACCCGCAAGGGCAACCAGTGGTACTTCGGGATGAAGGCCCACATC
>JAGQRE010000271.1 GCA_020425695.1 Planctomycetota bacterium | reverse complement strand
CAAGCGGCGTCTCTCGGCGCTCGGGCCTGGCGGCCTGACCCGCGAGCGCGCAGGTTTCGAGGTCCGCGACGTCCACGTCACGCATTACGGCCGTATCTGCCCGATCGAAACGCCGGAAGGCCCGAACATCGGTCTTATCAACAGCCTGGCGACGTTTGCTCGCGTGAACAAGTACGGCTTCATCGAGAGCCCGTACCGCCGGATCAAGGACGGCAAGATCACCAGCGAGGTGGTCTATCTGTCGGCGATGGAAGAGGCCAAGCACTATGTCGCGCAGGCGAATGCCGAGCTCGACAAGAACGGCTCCTTCGTCGAGGAGTTCGTGATCTGCCGCCATGCCGGCGAAGTGATGATGACGCCGCGCGAAAACGTCGACCTGATGGACGTGTCGCCGAAGCAGCTCGTGTCCGTCGCCGCCGCGCTCATTCCGTTCCTCGAGAACGACGACGCCAACCGCGCGCTGATGGGCTCGAACATGCAGCGCCAGGCGGTGCCGCTCCTGCAGGCCGAGGCCCCGCTCGTCGGCACCGGGATGGAGGGCAAGGTGGCGGTCGACTCCGGGGCGGCGATCCAGGCGCACCGGGCCGGCGTAATCGACCAGGTCGACGCCACCCGCATCGTGGTGCGCGCCACCGAGGATCTGTCGATCGGCGATCCGGGGGTCGACATTTACCGCCTGCGCAAGTTCCAGCGCTC
>JAGQRE010000270.1 GCA_020425695.1 Planctomycetota bacterium | reverse complement strand
ATGTCGACATAGTCCGTGCCGATGCGCTGCAGCGACTTGTCGATGCTCTCCATGATGTGCTTGCGTGACAGCCCCTGATCGTTGACATCGTCCGTCATGGGCCAGAAGCACTTGGTGGAAATCACCAGTTCACTGCGCGGCAGGTCTTTGAAGACCTTGCCCATGGACTTCTCGGCCTCACCCTTCTCATAGATGTCGCTTATGTCGAAGAAGTTGATGCCGGATTCATAGGCATGCTTGATGATCGAATCAACGGTGTCTTCGTCTTTGACACTCGCGCCGTAGGTCGTCCAGCCGCCGAGCCCCAGTACAGAAAGCTGAAGCCCCGACTTGCCCATGTAGCGGTACTGCATATCTGCGTTGAACATGATCTGGTGCCTGGTGGTTAGTGACTAGTGATTGGTGAACACACTAGGTGAACAAACACGCATGGCAACGAGTCTGTTCCGGTCAGCTTCGAAACAACACGCTCCAGTGCAGGACATGCTTTCGAGGGCACGTCCAGAATACACCGCCCGCAGCCGCGAGCGGCCCGTGAGAATATGCCCATTTCTCCTCACGAACATCGTCCGCCAAGTAGGTCTTGCGGCAGCCTCCGCAACGAACTGCACGGCATCCGTGCTGCAGCAAGATCGGCCGCAACAGCGCACCGATCGGCTCGGCTTCAGATTCTCTGACGCGTACACTCGATTGCGAAGCACCTGTTCGCTGGCGAAGCA
>JAGQRE010000269.1 GCA_020425695.1 Planctomycetota bacterium | reverse complement strand
ATTGGCGATCTCGCCAAATCGGCAATCCAGTGGTGAGTGCCAACCTGACCGAGAAGACGGTCTACGCTTCTTTGGCTATTCACAGGTGTCATTGGACGATTGCGCGGCAGTACTTGAAGTTCTCAAGGCGGAACCCATCTCGCACCTAGCGGCGTTGCCCAACGGCTGTGAAGGTACTCCTGCGGCTCTCATTCGCAGCGGCTGGGCACGCAATGCGAATCGACCAAGCCCAGAAATCATCACTGCCGTAGTGGAAGCAGGCGGCGGCACATTTTGGTTGGTGGGCGAATTTGACGATCCGGAGTACGGAACAATCTTCGTCTCTACTGCCGAGATTGTCGTTGGCTTAGCTAACCCGCCCGCCTAGCTCGACGCGCAGTACCTCTACATACCCTAGTCCACGCCCTTGAGTCGCTGGCTGCGCTGGACTAGCGCTCGCTTCTGGTATTCACGAAACTCCGGGCAGTCGCGCAGGGGCTCAAGGTCCGGGTCGTGCGTCAGGTAGTCGAAATCGTCAAACCCAAGCTCGACGGCCTTCTGCAACATCTGCATGGCTTCTTCGCGGCGTCCGCTGCAACACAGGCTGCACGCGTAGTTGTAGTGATAGCGTGGGTTGGTTGGGTCGGCCTGCACCAGCTCAGCGGCGACGCGCAGTGCGTCATCGTGCCGGCCGGCCGCGGCGTACGTGGTGACCAGACCGTCCAGCACGCGACGTGATTTCGGGTAAAG
>JAGQRE010000026.1 GCA_020425695.1 Planctomycetota bacterium | reverse complement strand
TGCCTTGTCCTTGTTTTCGCCTGCCTTTTTCAGACCCTCGGCGGCGAGTTCAAAGCCCTTGTCCCATGAAACCGACCCTGCCTTGGTCTGAGGCAGGTCGATGCGCTTGTTGCTGTTGATCCACTTGTAATCAAGGCGTCCGCGGTCGCAGAGCCAGTAGTCGTTTACATTCGGGTTTTCGCGTGACATCACGCGTGTGACTTTGCCTTTGAGGGCGTCAACGCGGTTGCTGCAACCCTTGGCACAAAGCCCGCAGGTGCCGGGCATTTCGTCGAGGTTCCAGACACGCGCGGTGTACAGGAAGTCGCGGTTCTTGAGCGCGCCGACCGGGCAGACTTCGACGGTGTTGACTGCGAGTGCGTTCTCAATCGGCTTGCCGGGGAACACGTCGATAACCGTGTGGTCGCCGCGGTTCACGAAGCAGAGTTCGCTCGTGCCGCTGATTTCGTCCGCAACACGGATACAGCGCGAGCACTGAATACAGCGCGTGCCCCAGATCGTGATCTTGTCGCCCAGCGGCTTGATGTGCGAAGCGACCTTCTCGAAATCAAACTTGCTGGCTGCGTGCCCGTGGTCGAAGGCATAGTCCTGCAGGCTGCATTCGCCGGCCTTGTCGCACTCAGGGCAATCCAGCGGGTGGTTGATCAACTCAAGGTCCATAATGCCTGCGCGGACCTTCTTGACGTCATCAGTCTTGGTGAAGACCTCAAGCCCTTCAGCGACCACGTTGGTGCATGAGGTGGTCATCATTTCCATCGGCACTACCTGGTCGCCGCGCTTGACCATCTGCTTGGTTTTCACGAAGCACATGCGGCAGTTACCGGAGACGCTGAGCCCCGGGTGGTAACAGAAGTGGGGAACGAAGTGCTCGCCGCCCTCGTTCTGGTCGGGGTAGCTGCCGTCGGTACCTTCACCGAGTTTCAGGCAGGCAAGCAGCAGGTTCTGCCCTTTGGGCGCCTGGTATTGCTTGCCGTCGATTGTGATGTTGACCAGTTCCGCGTCAGCCATGAGGCAATCCCTTCGATTCAAGCCGTTATTTACCGAAAGTGGGCGAAAGAAGAAAGTCCGTGTGTCTAATAGCCCGTGACTGGTTTGGCGGTACATAAGTCAAACTGCGGCGCGCCGCCGCCCGAAGTGGTCTACTTTCCACTTCTGAAACCGGCTGAGTATGCGTACAAAGGAGACGGAGACGTAATTGGCGGACAGCCCACTAAAACCCCGGCCAAGCCGGTTTTTCCAGATCGTGACCACCCGCCCGGTGGCCGTGCTTTGTGTTGTCGCTGCGTTTATCGTGTTCGGGGGCGTGGCCCTGACCAAACTCCAGACCACATTGATGCCGGATCTGGAGTATCCGCAGCTAACCATCCGCACCGGCTACCCCGCCGCGGCACCCAGTGAAGTCGAAGAAAAGGTCAGCCAGCGTATCGAAGAACGGCTCGGCAACGTGCCGGGCTTGGTTGACCGCAGTAGCATCAGCCGGGCTGAATCCAGCGATGTGATCCTGAAGTTCTCATGGGGCACGGACATGCTGGAGGCCACGGCTGACGTGCGCGACCGCCTTGACCGCATAGGCTTCGACGATGACGAAGTCGAGCGCCCCCAGATTCTGCGTTATGACCCGGCACAGGACCCTACCCTGCGCTTGATGCTGTTCGCTACCAAGAGTGACGTGAACCTGCTGAAATTGCGCGCCTTCGCCGAGGACATCCTGAAACCGGAGTTGTCAAAGATCGATGGCGTCGCGGCGGTGCGCGTCAGCGGTGGTGAAGAACGGCAAATCCGCATCAGCTTGATTGAAGCTAAGCTGAACCAATACGGGCTTACGGCTGAGAGGGTAAAGAACCGCATCCAAGGTGCGCGCGTGGATGCCTCGGCCGGCGTGATCGAGCTTGCAGGGCGCGATGTGATCCTGCGTGTGGTCAGCACCTACGATTCGATGGACACGCTTCGACGCCTCGAAGTTGCCACTAACGAAGACCAAGGCCGCATCACGCTCAAAGAAATTGCGGACATCCAGGAGGTTCCCAAGGAGCGCGAGACTGTCACCCGCTTTGCGGGCGCAGAGACGCGCTATGAAGCGCGCGAAGGCGTCCTGCTCGAAGTGTTGAAAGAGGGCGATGCGAACATCGTCGAGGTCGCCAAACGCGTCTGGATTGCCCTGTATGGCGAGGACAAGTACGAAAGAATCCGTGACAGCCGTGGCGAAGAACCCGAGGCCAGCGTCAAAGGCGGCCAGATTAGCGGTTCCAGAAGCGGTAGCAGTGGTGGAGCTCGCGGAGGTGGTGGCATGCGGGGCGGCGGCGGGTTCAGCTTTGGCAAGAAATCGCTGGTGGACCAGCTGCCGGAGGGCTTCGGTCTGAAAGTCGTATCGGACCAAAGCTACTTCATCGAAGACGCAGTTGATGACGTCACCGCCAGCGCCATTCTAGGCGCGTTTCTGGCCGTCCTTGTACTCTTCTTCTTCCTGCGCAGTGTGAAGGCGACTCTGCTGATCGCGGCCGCGATCCCGCTTTCGATCATTACGACATTCATCCCGATGCAGCTCACAAGCGTGACCGTAAACCTGATGTCGCTGGGTGGACTCGCGCTCGGCGTTGGGATGCTGGTGGACAACAGCGTCGTCGTGATTGAGAGCATTGCCCGATGTCGCGAAGAGGGCGACCCGCCACTGGAGGCCGCAATCCGTGGTATCAGTGAGGTCGGCGGCGCGATTTTCGCCAGCACGATGACGACGGTCGCTGTGTTCTTTCCGATCGTGTTTGTCGAAGGCGTGGCTGGGCAGATCTTCCGCGACCTGTCGCTGACGGTCGTCTTCAGCCTGCTGGCATCGCTGATTGTTGCCCAGTTCGTGGTGCCGGCCTTGTTCGGTATCGGACTGGGAGGCGCCGCGCAGCTCGGCGCTTTCACGGTTACGCGCTCGGTCATCGGGTACATGAAGCCGCCGAAGTTTGAACGCAAGTGGCGTTACATCGCGTTTGGCATCAATCGTTTGCTGCAAGCGCCCGTCTGGCTGGTCGTGCTGGTCATAGTGGCCTTACTGGACGCGTTCTCGTGGGTGTTGCGATGGATCTGGAAGGGCCTGGCATTCGTCTTCCTGCTGGTGTTCAAGCCGCTCAGCTTCGTCTTCGAGGTGTGCTGGAAGGCCATTGAAAACACCTATCCCTTGCTACTGCGAACAGCACTGGCCCAGCCGATTGTTGTCGTCGCGGCCGCAGTGTTCAGTGCCGTCATTGCGTTCTTGCTGGCGGGCAATCTGGACACTGAGTTGCTGCCACGCTTCCAGCAGGACGAAGTCTATGCCGATGTTGCCGGCCCGGAGGGCACGCAGATAAAAGACACGGACGCTGAGGCCGCAACGATTATCAGAGAGGCTTTTAAGGACGAGCAGTTCAAAGCCGACGTTGCCCGTGTGACGTTCGAAGTCGGCGGCGAGGAGAAAGCCGGTGATTCGAGACCTGCCGGCAGCCATCGAGTTCGGATGGTTGTGACCATCAGGAAGAGTGCGGAATCCCGTGAAGCCGCGCCCCATGCCGAAGAGGTAATCCGCCGTGTAGCCGATGACAGCACGTTGTTCCAGAGCAGCGCTGAGTTCAGCGCCCCGGCTCTGGTGAAGGTCGAGGGGGGGCTCGAAATCGAAGTCCGCGGCGACAATTACGAGCGCCTTGGGCGCGTTGCCGAAAGCATGGTTCGCGCGATGCGCCAGCTGAAGCGCGACGACGGCGAAGCGATGTTGAGCGACGTGCGCTCAAGTCTCAGTGCCGGGCGTCCGCAGGTGCAGTTGAACTATGACAGACAGCAGTTGCAGCGATTCGGACTTTCTGCCGATCAGGTGACGACGGAAGTCCGCAACAAGATTGGCGGCACCGTCAGCACACAGTTCAGCAGCGGTGGCGAAGACCTTGAGGTGTTTGTTGAGTTGCTTAGCGCCGACAAGGCCAGTCTCGACAAAGTGCGCGAGCTCGAAATCTCAAAGGGTGTGCGCCTGCGCGACGTGCTGACGGGCGCCGGTGACGGTTTGGTCGTGACCGAAGGCCCAAGCGAAATCCGGCGTGTGGGCAACGAGCGGGCGGTCGTAATCTCAGCCGAGCCGAATGGCGTAGCGCTCAGTGCAGCGCGTTCCGCCGTTGAAGAAATGCTGGGGGAAGGTGTCGTTGATACGGAAGACGCACAGGTAGGCTTCAGCGGCCAGGTCGAGGAAATGGAGTCGAGCATCTTCAGCCTGATTCTCGCACTCAGCCTTGCGGTCTTCCTTGTCTATGTGGTGATGGCCGTGCAGTTCGAGAGCCTGATTGATCCACTGATCATCATGTTCAGCGTGCCGTTTGCAGGCGTCGGTGTGATTGTCGCGTTATGGTTATTCAGTCTGCCGGTCAGCGTCATGGTGCTGCTGGGCAGCATTGTGTTGGCCGGTATCGTCGTGAACAACGCGATTGTGCTGGTGGCCTATGCGAACCAGTTGCGAGCGCGTGGGCAAAGCGCCCACGATGCAGCACTGAATGCCAGCCGCATTCGTCTGCGCCCGATTGCGATCACGACATTGACGACCCTGCTGGGGCTGCTGCCAATGACGGGTTGGCTAGATCCGTTTATCCCGGGCGTACAGACCGTTGCAGCAGGAGTGGACAGTATCCTGACGTCGATAGTCGAAGGCGCCGGGCTGTCGATGACAGCGCCCGCGACATGGAAAGGAATTGGCGGCATGACGTTCTCATTCGCCAAGGGTTTTGGTTACCTGGTTGGTGGTGGTGAGGGTGCCGAAGTGCGCAAGCCTCTGGCAATTACAGTAATCGCAGGGCTGACGTTGAGTACCGTGCTGACGCTGATTGTCATCCCGACCGTTTGGGCATGGGTGAACACACTGCGAGGACGCACGAAGATTGTTGCGGAAGACGCATGAGCGAAACTGACCCCGAGAAACTGGCCGAGCGCTACATCGCAGCCGTCGATGCGTTCGATGAGCGCATGCGTTCCGTGCCCTCCGAGCTGGTGGATTACCGCGAAAACAGCGAGAGCTGGTCTCCGCGTGATATCGCGTTGCACGTGGCCGACGTTGACCAGCTTTTAGGATTGCGCCTGCGCCAGATTCTGAGCGACGAAAGCCCGAACCTGGCTGCCATCAACACACGTGCGAACATCCTGCGATTGCGCAAGGCACGTGTGGACCGCGCGTTAGCGCTCGAGATTCTGGCGTCAACGAGTGCCATGAACGCGGCATTGGTCGAGATTTTGACACCCGACGAAATCGCCCGGAAAGGGCATCACCCTCACGGTCACGACGTGACGGCGGGTGATATCGCTGTGTTTCTCGCGATGCATATCGAAGCGCACGTGAAGCAGATTGCGCGTGTTCTCAAAGCCGCTCAGGCGCGTTAGCGAGTCATCTCCAGTTGTTGCTGGTACGGGTTCACGTATTCCTTTCGGACGACGTAGGTGCCACCGATCAGGTCATGCAGCCCGCGCTTTTTCTCATGAAAGCCGGCCATGATGTAGCCGATGGCGCACAGGCAGGCGGACAGGATCTTGGCGAAGTAGCGCCCGGAGGCGCGTCCGAAGCCCGGATACATCCCCTCATCATCGACGACGCGCAGGCCCAGCGCCAGCTTTCCGACGCTGCCGCCCTTCTGCGATGTCATCACCGCGAAATAGCCCCAGCCGACCATGATCTGGATCAGGTTGGAGATGTTTGAGGCCATCTGCTGCTGCGGGTCAATCATGCCCGGGTTTGTGTTGAAGTTGGCCGCGAACGGCTCAACACCCATGGCCGTGGCGACAATGACGCCGATGATGAGGTTCGGAATCACGAGAATGACGGCGTCAATCAGGTACGCAACGAAGCGAATCCAGAACCCGCCGAAAGCCTCTGTCGGCAGGTAGGCGGGCGGCGGAGGCCCGCCCTGCCATTGGGGTTGAGGTGCGTAAGACTGTCCGTACGGCTGGTACTGCCCCTGCGGCGGATATTGCGGCGACTGTGGCTGCTGTTGCGGGTAACCACCCTGCTGCGGCTGATAGCCACCTTGCGGGGGATACCCGCCTTGTTGCGGACGGTTGTTCTGCTCCCAGGGAGGATTGTTGCTTTGCTGGGGACGCGGCCCTTGAGGTTGATGTGGATTGCCGTCGGGTGTCTGTCCGCCTGCCATTTGTTCTCCTCCGATAATCGCTGAGGCAATTTTAGGCAGGATAGGATTGTCGGCGCGCTTACAAAATGGCTCTGGAATGAGAAAGGGCCGCCCAATCGGGCGACCCTTTAGCGGGCTACGGTTTGACGCGACTTAGACACCGCGAAGCAGTTTGTCGCACGACTTCAGCCACTCAAGGTCGGCCTGAAGTTCGGCACGGCGGGCGGGGTCGGTTTCTGTCTCAAGCTGTTCTTGAAGCTTCTCGATGTCTTCCGGGTTTACACCCTTCAGGTCGGCGATGGCCTTGGCGTCTTCGCTCAGGATCACCACCTTGTTATGGCTGACCTCGAGGTAACCCTGCCGAATGGCAAAGCGGTCCGTGACGCGTTCACTGGATTCACCGCGAGTTACGCGCACTTCCCCGATGCCGAGCTTCGTGACCAAGGGGGCGTGCCCGGGCAGGATGCCGACTTCGCCGTCCCACGCCTTGCAGGTAACGGCAAACGCCTGGCCCGAATAAACCGGGCGCTCCGGGCTGATGATATCGACGTACAGCGTTTTGTTTTCGCTCATGTGTGTCGTTCGCTAGTTCGGGCGCAACGGACGGCCTTCGCCGTCAACGGTGTCTTCGCTTGTCAGGATGATAATGCCGTCGATGATTGACCAGATCGCGCCCACGCCGATGCAGCTCAAGATTAGCTGCGCAACGCCGGTGCCAACGTGTCCTGCATACAGACGACCAATGCCGCCCAGCCCGATGATCAGTGCAGCAAGCTGCAGCAACCCGACCAGCGTCTTCTGCTTGTCCGAGTAAGGAATGCCGGTCCGTGGGTCTACGCCGTAAGGCGCACCCTGCGGATGTTGCTGGGGTTGCTGTCCCTGCGGCGGATATCCCTGCTGACCCTGGGGCGGATAGCCCTGCGGCTGCTGGTAATCCTGATTGCCTGGCGGTGGGCTTCCTGCCATGTCTAAACTCCGGTTTGTACTGCACTGCAAAATTCAACGCGCTGACTACAGCCTGACTTACGCGTTCGCAGTTTCAAGCACTTCGTCGATGCTGCCCTTCATGTAGAACGCATTTTCCGGCAGGTCATCGTGCTTGCCGTCGACCAGTTCCTGGAAGCTGCGAATCGTGTCTTCCAGCTTCACGTAGCGGCCTTCAAGCCCGGTGAACTGCTGGGCCACGAAGAACGGCTGGCTCAGGAATTTCTCAATACGACGGGCACGGTTGACGGCGATTTTGTCGTCTTCCGAAAGCTCATCCATACCGAGAATGGCGATGATGTCCTGAAGCGAACGATAACGCTGCAGAATGCCCTGCACGTCGCGCGCGACCTTGTAGTGAGCCTCACCCACGACCAGCGGGTCGAGAACGCGGCTTGTGCTAGCGAGCGGGTCCACGGCTGGGTAAATGCCCTTTTCCGAAATTTTGCGATCAAGCACGGTCTTGGCGTCCAGGTGGCTGAATGCCGTGGCCGGAGCCGGGTCGGTCAAGTCGTCAGCTGGTACGTAGATGGCTTGCACTGACGTGATACTGCCGCGGTCGCTTGACGTAATGCGTTCCTGCAAAGCGCCCATCTCGGTGGCCAGTGTCGGCTGATAACCCACGGCCGACGGCATGCGACCCAGTAGCGCCGACACTTCCGAGCCGGCCTGGGTGAAGCGGAAGATGTTGTCCACGAACATAAGCACGTCAGTACCGTAGGTGTCGCGGAAGTACTCAGCGTGCGTCAGCCCGGACAGGGCAACGCGCAGGCGTGCGCCCGGCGGCTCGTTCATCTGGCCGTAGCAGAGTACGGTCTGGTCCAATACGGTTTTGTCGGTGCCGTCTTCGCGCTGGCCGATGATCGACTCTGACATTTCGAGCCAGAGGTCGTTGCCTTCGCGGGTACGCTCACCCACGCCGCAGAACACGGAGTAACCGCTGTGCTGGCGCGCGATGTTGTTGATCAGTTCCATGATGACGACGGTTTTGCCTACACCCGCGCCGCCGAAGAGACCGACCTTACCGCCCTTGGCGTAAGGTTCGAGCAAGTCGACGACCTTGATGCCGGTTTCGAAAATCTCGGTGCGTGTGCCGAGGTTTTCGTACAGAGGCGGCTTTTGGTGAATCGCGCGGCGTTCCTTGGTGTGAACGGGTGGTCCACCGTCAACGACGTCGCCGAGCAAGTTGAAAATGCGTCCGAGGCACTCGTCGCCCACGGGCACCGAAATTGGTGCGCCGGTGTTTTCGACGGGTTGTCCGCGGACGACACCGTCTGTGGCGTCCATGGCTACGGCGCGAACCTGGTCACGACCAAGGTGCTGCTGAACCTCAAGCGTAAGATTGATGCCCTTGGCGGGGTCAACGATCTTCAGCGCCGAGTAGATCTCGGGCACCTGCTGTTCAGGAAACTGTACGTCAATGACCGGTCCGATGACCTGGACGACTTTACCCGGCTCGGGCATCTGTGCTCCTTGAAGCGTTCTGGACGCTGCTTATAAAACGCGCATTTCGCGCCGATTAGTAGACGAAAACCACCCCCTCAGGGGAGCGCGATACTAACCAGCGAAAGGGTGGAGTAAAGCGCGGTTTTGGGGTGAATTTGGTGACCGGTGTCGCGCCGCCTAGCCCAACAGGTACGCGGCAAGAAACACGGCCCCGAAGACGACGCTGATGACGCCGTTTACCGTGAAAAAGGCCAGATTCACACGCTTCAGGTCATCGGCCCGCACAAGCGAGTGCTGATACAGCATACCCGCCAGCATTACACAAGGCGCAGCCCAGACCCACTCGGCGATCTGGGTGTATTGCCGCGTATCCATGCCACCTGTTGGCGCAGGGTGCGTCAACATCCATGTGAAGGCAAAGAACAGCATGGCGCTCACGACATGCATGCCGCGGCTGATCCAGAGTGCGCCGCGTCGTCCGAATTTGGCGGGGATCGAGTGCAACTTGTTCTCGCGATCAAACTCGTCGTCCTGCAGGGCATAGACCACGTCGAAGCCCGCCACCCACAACATCACCGCGCCACCCACCAGCCAAGGTAGTGGTTCAGAGACAGCGCTCCAGCCAAGGTCGGAAGAGACGGATTCAGCAAATCCACTGTTCAGTACGGTGTCGAACTGTGAGCGAACTGCCACCCACGCCCCGACCGGTGCCAATCCGAGAGAAGCACCAAGAACCATGTGGCATAGCCACGTAAACCGCTTTGTCAGCGGATAGAGCAACATCAATGCGATCGGGATCGGGCTCAGCCAAAGGACTACGTCGCCAAGGTACCAGCAAGCTCCAAAGTAGATCCCAGCCATGGCAGTGGCGAAGACCCAGGCCTGACCAAGTGACATTGCACCCGAAGGCAACTCGCGAACGGCCGTGCGTGGATTCCTGGCGTCGATCTTTCGGTCGATGATGCGGTTGACGGCCATCGCGAAGCTGCGAGCTCCGACCATACAGAGTAAAATCAGAATCAAGGTCGTCGAAAAGAAGTACACATGACGATCGAAACTTCCCCCCGGCATAGAGCCGTCTGGCCCCGGCATTACGTATACGAATCCCGTCGGAACGGCATACGCGGCGAGCATGCCGACCAATGCAAACGGCAGGGCAAAGATCGTGTGGGCGATCTTTACGAAGCTGGCGTAGGTCTTGATCAGCTTGATTGGGCTCTGCATTGCCATCGCGACAGTAAAGCAAGCAAGCGGTGCTCGGAACATCCCGGTGGCGTGCTCGCTCAGGTTGAAAGTACGTAGCCTGCGTGGCTGCCGCTGGTGCTTGGGGCGTTGTGCAGGATCACACTGGGTGCGCCGGTGGAATCGCCCGATGGCTTGCCGTTTGCCAGCAATTGGTAGTACTCGTGGTGACTCAGCATCAGCACGTTTGCGATGAACTGCTGTGCGCCTGCGCTGGGGTACGTGCCGAAGTTGCCCCGATGACTTACGGCCGGTGCGCCATCTGCAAATTCTTTGAGTGCGCGCTCTTCCATCCGGTTCAGCCGAGTGCTGCCGGCGCCGCCGTCACGATTGTCGGTCAAGAGGTCAATGCGGGGCTTGCCGGCCTGTTGCCACAATTCGCGGGCGAGATTTCCGCCGTGGTCCCAGCGCCCGATACGTGTGGCGCTGATTCGGGCCGACGGTTTGCGCCGTGTGTCCTCTCGCTCAAGCACGACAACCCCCGCGCCGTCACCGGGCACAATGCCGCGTCTGGAACCCCACGGGTCAAGCCCTTCCACCCGGCCCAGCACGACTTGCTGAGTGTGCGATGCAAACTCGTGCAGCATCGGCGTCAACTCGTCTCCGCCGCCCACGAGAATCACGTCCGCACGCCCGGATTCTATGAGATTGACGCCCGTGTCCAATGCGGCCTCAAAGCAGATGTCCCTCTGTGCCGTCGTCAGGTTTACGCCCTGGGCGTTGATATCCATGGCGATCTGGCTGGCCAGAATGCCGTGGACACTATTCATGAACTGGAGCGGGCTTGCGCTGGTCTCGCCGTTTTCAATCCAGGAATCCAGGAATTTCTGCGTCGGCTCCATCGCTCCGAAACTCGTGCCGAAGCAGACGCCAAGCCGGGTTGGATGAATGGAAGCAGGGTCAAGCTCGGCGTGCTTCAGCGCTTGCCTTGCAGCCACGGCGCTCATGCGGGCGAGACGGAACATGCGACGAAGCTTCCGAGGTTCGATAAGCCCGGCGGGGTCCGGCGCGACGGCAAGGTAAGCGGGAGCCGAAACTACGGAGCCATCCATGCGTTCGAAATCGTGCATCGCGCAGGCATTAGTGCCGTCCAGCAGGGCACGGCGAAACGCATCCGGGTTCGCCCCCAGTGCGCTGACAACACCGACACCTGTGACAACGACGCCCATCAGACTCTCGGGTTAGGGTTCAGGATCCGGTGCATGGCCCCGCGAATACTGGGCACGCTGAAATTGACGACGATGCCCAGTGGAAGCCCGGAGACACGAAGCAGCGTATGCATCTGCTGGTCGTTGAATGGCGTCATGTTCTCGACGCTCAGGACGCTGACGGCGACCAGCCCATCGATAATCAACTCAACGGTAACGCCGGTTTCCACTTTGTGCTCACGGTACAGGATCGGCACGGAGACGTTGCGTTGCACCTTTCGTTGCATCAATTCCAGTTCGTGGGCCAGACACTCCCGGTACGTTGAGGCGGGGAGGCAGCGACCAAGGGCGGCGTGAACCTCCGTGGCGGCGAGGAACAATTGCTCGTAATACCAGTTCAATTGTTGCTGGCGATCCATGTTCATGCGTCCGCCCTGCTGAATACCAACGCGGCATTGTTGCCGCCAAAACCGAAACTGTTCGACAGGACATGGCGCAACTCATGGGCGGCGGTTGTCTCGCGAACCATATTTAGTGGTGCGTCCTCCAGCGTGTTGCGCAGTCCAAGATTGGCCGGCAGTTGCTTCTGTTGCAGTGCCCACAGCGAGACAGCAGCTTCAAGCCCGCCTGCCGCTGCCAGCGTATGCCCCATGTATCGTTTCGTGCTGCTGACCGGAACCTCGCACCCCCTGAAGACGTCGGCGATGGCACGTGCCTCAGTGCGGTCGTTATCCTGCGTCGCCGTACCGTGGGCATTGATGTAGCCGATTTCGCCGGGTTTCAGCCCGGCCATCGAAAGTGCTTCGCCCATGGCTGCGACAGCACCTCGACCTTCAGGGTGTGGTGCCGTCAGGTGGTAGGCGTCGCACGAGTGACCGTAGCCGCTAACATAGCCCAGTATCGTCGCGCCGCGTTGCTTCGCGTGCTGAACCGACTCAAGCACCAGCATGCCCGCACCCTCGCCAACCATCATGCCCTGTCGGTCGCGATCAAACGGGCGTGGGCCGTCGGGGCTGACGACTTTCAGACTGCAGAACCCGTTGAACGCAATGCGCGAAAGACTGTCGGCGCCGCCGGCCAGCATCAAGTCGCAGCGTCCACTGCGGATGGCGTCGGCGGCCAGCCCAATCGCATTGGCCGCGCTGCTGCAGGCTGTCATGAAGGAAAGCGTTGGGCCTTGAAGCTTGAAGACCTCAGCCAGACGATCAAGCGTGTTGGCACCCTCGTGAACAAATGCTCCGCCGAGGTCGAGCCTGGACAGGTCGCCTGTTTTCGCGCGGCGGTTGGCCTCAATGTACAGGGCCTCGCTGACCAGTGTCCCGCATACGCTTTGCCCCACGTACGCGCCGCCAACCGAGACATCAAGCCCGGCCTGCGCGACTGCTTCGGCTGCTGCCACGAGTGCAAGTGTGTCGGATCGCGAGAGGCGCTTGCGGATTCTTGGCGTGATGCCCGGGACGGCGCTGAGGTCATCGGCCAGATCACCGCGGTACTGGCCCACAGGGAGTTCGGTGATTGAGGAATCCCACAGCGTGAGCGGTCCTACGCCCTCTCGGGCTTCGACCAGAGCTGAATGCAACGCATCGTAACCGCGACCAAAGGCGCCGATGACGCCTAGCCCTGTGATTGCAATCGGCTGCGCTGCCTTGGTTTGGGACATGTCCGGGCTGCTAGGGCTTGCGGTTTTCCTGGACGAACTGTGCCAGGGAACTCAGCGTCGCGAAGGCTGTCTTGCCAACCTCGGACGATTCGATTTTCGCCCCGTAGGTGGTTTCCATCAGCATCACCAATTCAAGTGCATCAACGCTGTCCAGGCCAAGCCCCTCGCCGAAAAGCGGCGCGTTGGGATCAACCGTAGACGGGTCAACATCTTCGAGGTTCAGATGCTCAATGATCAGTGTTTTCAGTTCGGTAACCAGGGCTTCCACGATCCGAATCCTTGCTTGCTGCCGCCCCACAGGCCTGCGACCTACTCGACGCCTGCCAAGCCAGCTAATATACGCAGCCTGTACGCTTAGTGTAAAGCGGCTCGACAAAGCCGTTAGATATGGAGGTTCCATCTTGGCAAAGATTGCACTGGTTACAGGCGCTTCAAGGGGCATAGGGCGCGCTATTGCAAGGCGTTTGGCGAGTGACGCCTATCGTGTCTGGGTGAACTACGGGCGAAGCAAGGACGAAGCGGAGAGCCTGTGCAGTGAAATCGAAGCGGCGGGCGGCAGCGCCATCCCCGTCTGTTTTGACGTGGCAGACGGCGAAGCAGTCATGGCTGCCCTTGAGCCATTGATTGAGGCTGAAGGCGCGCCGGATGTTGTGGTCAGCAATGCCGGCATCACCCGAGACGGGCTGTTTGCGATGACCAGCCCCGAAGAATGGACCAGCGTAATCAACACCAACCTCGGCGGTTTCTATCACGTAACGAAGGCGTGCCTGCGCGGCATGCTTCGCCGCCGTAGTGGGCGAATCATCGCGATCTCAAGCGTCAGTGGGCAGGCCGGCAACGCGGGGCAGGTGAACTACTCTGCCAGCAAGGCGGGCTTGATCGGTGCGTGCAAGTCTTTGGCGAAAGAGATCGCAAGCCGCAAGATCACAGTTAACGTCGTCGCGCCGGGTTTCGTCGAAACCGATATGGTAAAAGAACTTCCGAAAGATGAGTTGTCCAAGGCCGTGCCGCTGGGGCGTTTCGGTACACCCGAGGAAATCGCAGCGGCCGTCAGCTTTCTCGCGGGCGACGAGGCTGGCTACATCACCGGGCAAGTGCTTGGTGTAAACGGCGGGATGTACATGTAGTTGTCGTGGTTCGTTATTCGTGTTTCGTGTATCGGAACGGATGGCGAATCACGGGCCACGAAATACGGACCACGAATGCCTGAACGCGTCTTCATATCCGGATTGGCCGCTGTCTCCTGCCTTGGTAACACTCTGGGCGAGATCGAGGACGCTTTGCGTGCGGGGCGCAGCGGTATCATTGTGGATGAGCGACGCCGCGAACTTGGCTTTCGTTCACCGCTAACTGGTGTTGTAACGGGCTTCGACCCCAAGGCGCGCCTCGACCGGAAAGCTCGCAAAAGCATGCACGAGAGCACCCAATGGTGCGCCTATGCAGCCCTGGAAGCGATTGAGCATGCGCGGATTGATCCTGCGAAGCTACGCACCCCCCGCGTTGGGTTGATCATCGGCAACGACAGCACCAGCGCACCCAACGTCGAAGTCGCCGATGCCGTGCGCCGCGATGGAACCACCCAGCAACTCGGCAGCGGCTACATCTTCCAGTGCATGAACAGCACAGCCAGTATGAACCTGAATGCTCTGTTGGGCACGCAGGGCGCGGCCTGGACGCTCTCGGCCGCCTGTGCCAGCGGCGCGCATTCCGTTGGCCAGGGTTTCACGCTGATTCGCGCCGGTCTGCAGGATGTTGTCATCACCGGCGGCATGCAGGAGATTAACTGGGAGTCGATGGCCAGTTTCGACGCGTTGGGGACGTTCAGCTTGCGCGCGGATGAACCTGCGGCGGCCAGCAGACCCTTTGATCGCGACCGGGACGGGCTTGTGCCATCCGGCGGCGCGGCGGCCTTGATACTCGAATCCGAAAGCCACCTAAAGGCACGGGGAGGCGTACCGATTGCCGAAGTGCGCGGCTACGGCTTCAGCAGCGATGGCGAGCACTTGACCCTGCCCAGCGGCAATGGCGCGAGGCGGGCCATGCAGATGGCCTTGGGCAATGCGGAGTTGGAAGCCGGAGCGATCGACTACATCAACGCCCACGCAACCAGCACGCCGATCGGCGACGCGAAAGAGGCCGGCGCGATCCACGACATCTTCGGCGTCAAAACCCCGGTCAGCAGCACAAAGGGCATGACAGGGCACGAATGTTGGATGAGCGGCGCTAGTGAAATCCTGTACGCGGCGCTTATGATGAAGGGTGGATTCATCGCGCCGAACCTCAATTTTGAAGCTCAGGAAGGCGACGCGCCGAAGATCAACGTGGTCCCGAGCACGCTTGAGCAGCCCCTGAAGAACGTACTTGTCAACAGCTTCGGCTTCGGCGGCACCAATGCGTCGGTCATCCTTTCGCGCGTGTAGTGTTGGCTTACTCGACCATAGTTGTTGGTTCCGGCATCAGTGGGCTCAGTGCGGCGATTGTGCTGGCTATGCACGGGCGCAAGCCGCTGGTGCTTGAGGCGCACAATATCCCCGGCGGCTGCATGCAGATGTTTCAGCGCCGCGGACCGGATGGACCGTGCCGCTTTGATACGGGCGTGCATTACGTGGGCTCGTTGTATCCCGGGCAGATCATGTGGCGGCTGTTCCGTTATCTGGGTGTCGAGGTCCCGACGACACCGCTCGACCGTGAGTGTTTCGACCGCATCAGTCTGCCGTCGGGCGACTTCTGTATGCCGGTTGGGTGGGATAGCGTTGCGACGGCCATGAAGCGGGAGTGCCCGACTGAAGCGGCGTCTATCGATGCCTACGTGGCGAGGATGCGGCAGGCTGAGGCGTCGCTCAGTTGGCACACACTGAACCCGGAAGCCGAAGGCGCCTACGACCGCGAACTGTTCGAAACCAGCCTGCAACAGTACTTGCAGAAGTTGGGCGTCTCGCCACGTTTGCGGGCGTTGATCTGTGCGCAGTCTTCGTTGTACGCGGTGCCTGCCGCGGACGTACCTTTGGGTATTCACGCTCCCGTCGTCGGCAGCGCCGTGGAGGGTCCGCATTACATCAACGGTGGGGGAGACGCGATTACAACGCGCCTGGTTGATCGTCTGAAACAACTTGGCGGCGAGTTACGTCTGAGAGCTCCAGTAAAGTGCGTGCTGGTTGAGGAAGACGTTGTGCGCGGCATTGAATTTTCAGATGGCGAAACGCTACATGCGGATGAAGTGATTCTGGCTGTCCACCCGAAAATCGCCGTCGACATGATGCCCGAGGATGCCTACCGGGCTGTGTTGCGCAAACGTATGGCCGCAGCAAAAGCCTGTGTCGGTGCCTTCGTGGTTTACGGGACAGTCGATGCAAGCGCGGACCTGAATGGGATTGCGGGCAGAAATCACTACCTGTTGCGGGATGATGACCCAGATTGCTTCTACGCTCCGCAGTTGGATGGACCCGCCGATGCAATCCTGAACGTGCCGCCGCGCGCAGACAACGGGCCCCAGTTGTTCAGTGCCATGGGGAGCGTACGCTGGGAGTGGTTCGCGCCATGGGAAAACACGCGTACGTTGAAACGAGCTGCCGAGTACAAGAACCTTAAAGCCCGTATCGCAGGCAACATTCTGACGATGATTGAGCAGCGCCTGCCGCAACTTGCAGGCAAGCTGACCATCGTGGAAACATCGACACCCCTTACGCTGCGCGACTATGCGGGCTATCCACAGGGCGGGATTTACGGGAACCAGCCCAGCCTTGGCGCACAAGGGCGCAACGGCGTACGCAGGCGAACGCGCTATCGGGGGCTATACGTTACCGGCGCCGGTACAGGCACGCCGGGAGTGCTTGGCGCGTGCGTGACGGGCTTCGGTGTGGCGGGAGCGATTCTCGGTACGGACGCGCTGATCAACGAAGTCCGCAGCCAAACCGATGACGCCGCGCACAAACACAGCTAAACAGGCGGTATGCGCGGCCCTTTTGAGCAATTGTTCGATTTCCTCAAGCGCAAGCCGGTCTTATTGCCGGTGGTGATCACTTTAATGTTGTTCGTCGCCGGTCTCGGCGCCCTGCGTATCGATTTTCAGGAAGACGTGTTTGCGCTGCTGCCCCATGACGAGCCAATCGTCTCCGAGGCGCAGCTCGCGATGCATCGCTACCATGGACTTGAGCGCATTGTGGTCGCTCTTGAGTGCGAGGACTCGCCCACGCTTGCCTTGGCCGTCGATCAGGCCGACGTATCGCTGCGGGATGTCGAGGGTATCAGCGAAGTCGTGTCGCGGATTGATCAGTCGGCGCAAGAGGACATCGGCAACCTGTACCTCGGCAAAGCCCCACTGATGTTCGATGAGTCCATGCAGCGGCAGGTCAACGAGCGGCTCAACGAAGAGTACTACCGCGAAGCATTGCAGAACTACGTCGCAGCCCAGTCCGGTGCAGAGGGCATCAAGATTGTGGATACCTTCCGCAACGACCCCTTCGGCTTTGATGAACTGACCCTCAAGCGCTTTCAAAACCTGAACAGTGGCTTCGCGGGTAAGACTGACGCGCAGGGGCGTATTCTCAGCGCTGACGGGCGTCTGGCCGTGCTGCTGCTTGAAAGCGATGTCCCCAGCAGCAATACGGGCAAGGGTCGCGAATTGATGTCCGCCATGGACGCCGCCCTGGCTGACTTGCCCGAAGGTGTCACTGCACACGTTATCGGTGCTCACCGCAGCAGCGTCGACAATGCGGAAGTGCTGAAAACGGACATGCACCTGACGATTCTGACGTCCGTGATCGCGACACTGCTTTTGTTCCTGATCGCGTTTCGTGCGCTGTCGCCGATTCTGATCACTCTGTTGAGTGTGGGATTCGGCTTCAGTATGGCGCTGGGTTCTCAGGGACTGATTCACGGTGAGTTGTCGGCGATTACGACCGGCTTTGCGGCCGTGCTGCTTGGTATCTCGGTGGACTATGCAGTTCACCTGCTGACGACCTACGGCAGCCTGGAGGGCGAGCGCGAAGACCGCGCACGGCACGCCTTGCGACACGTCGCGCGCCCGGGTTTCGTGGCGATGGTGACGACCATACTCGCGATCTTCATGCTCCGGTTCTCCGAATTCGATGGGTTGCACCAGTTGTCGGAGATGGCAATCGCGGGCATTGCGGGGTCGCTGGTGTTTGCTTTCACCGCCGGGCCACAGTTGTTGCGCAAGGTCGGCCCAAAGCCGGGCGCGTCTTCGCTGGTCAGCAATGCGATTGGCTCAATGCAGCGCGTACGGCGCAAGCTGCGTTATCCGGTGCTGATTGTGATGGGGATAGTCACGCTGGTTCTCGCGTTGTTTCTCCCGAGCGTAGGGTTTGATGGCGACGTCATGAATCTGGACGGCAAGAGCGAGGCAACGCGCGAGTCAGAAAATTTGGTTGCGCAGACCTTCGGTCAGGAGACGCTCAGCCGCACACTGGTAGTCGTAGGCGGCGACACGCTTGAGCAGGCCCTGCGGCAGAACGACCTTGCCGCGCACGACCTGCAGGAACTCGGTGCGAAGTATGAAAGCGCAGCATGGGTGATGCCGTCCACACAGACGCAACTCGATAACATCGCCCGCTGGCGCAGATTCTGGAGCAACCAGCGCATCGAGAAAATAAGGGAACTGATCGCCGGCGTCAGCGTGCCGAACCCGAACAACCCGGACCGCGACCTGACAGTAAGTCCCCGTGCCATGGCCGGGTTCTTCGACAAGTTGGCGCTTGAGAAAGACCCGGAGCTGCTCGATCCGAACGCTATGCGTAAGCGCCCGATCTGGCTGCTCATGAGCAACTTCGTCAGCCAGCAGGATGGGCGTTGGTACATCGGTACGACCGCCCAACTGGAGTCGACGAGCCTTGGTGAACTGAAGGCCCGTCAGCCAGCGGCCATCGTTTTGAACAAGGCGGCTTTTGTGGGGCGGATGATTGAGTTCATTCGCCACGACCTGCTGTTGATGGGCGGGCTTAGCCTGTTGCTGGTGCTGACGATTCTATGGGTCACGTTCAGGAACCTGCGCGAAGTGGCGACGGCGCTCGTTCCTGTTGTCGGTGGAATGGTCTGGACACTGGGAATGATGGGGGTTCTGGGTATCCCTTTCAACATCATCAACACGCTGGTTACAGTCTTCATTGCCGGGCTGGGGATTGATTACGGCATCTTCTTTGTACAGACGTATCGTGGGTCGCGGTCGCATGAGCAGGCCATTGAGCGGATGAAACATGCGGGTGCCGGCGTACTGGTTGCAGCGCTTACAACGCTGTTCGGCTTTGGTTCGATGGCACTGGCCCAGCATCCGGCGTTGTTCAGTGTAGGCATAACCACAGCGATCGGCGTAACGAGCGCGCTGGTACTGACACTGGCCGTGGTGCCAACACTACTGGAGTTAAAGCGGCATGACTAAAGCCTCGGTCCTGTTTGGGTTGGTGTTGCTGCTTGCCGCCTGTGCGGAGACTGACCCCTACAAGCGTCTGCCACCAGCGCCGACGCCGGCGATGGAAACGACCGCGATTGCAGTCTCTTTCAACACCCGTTGGCCGGAACAGTTCAAGTGTGTGCAGACCGTTACTCTGGATTTCCGCGTCGCGACACGGACCCTGATGGGTTATCTGATTGTGCAGCAACCCGGGCGTTTTCGCTTGCAAGGTATGAGCGAGCAGGGGTTGAAGCTGTTCGATATCGCCTACACCGACGGTCAAGTGGTCAAGATTTTCGCAGCTGAAGAGTTCGACCAGAAGATTCTGGACAACATTGCCCGTGACATCAGCCGGGTGTTTCTGTTCGGCGTTGATGCTTCTGAAGAGGCCGCTACGTCTCTCGGCCGTGCTGGCCTAGTTATCAAAAGCAACGAGGTACGGCCGCAGTCTGACGGGACCCGCACCATGATTGCCGGGCGTTACGCCGACCTCGATTTGAAACTGGTCGGAGACCCGCCGCACGTGGACTTTTACGACTATCAGCAGGCCGACCGCAGCCTTTACCGCGTTGACCAGTACGAGTGGAAAGATTTTGACGGGTTTTTCGCACCGTCCAAGATTGTCCTGCGCGAGCGGGGCGTTCAGTCGCAGGGGCCACCGTACAAGCTGACAATCGACATCTCCGAGCTTGTAACACGTGACAACCCATGGCCGGAACGCGTGTTCGAGGCGCCGAAGGAAGACGAATGAACCTGACCAAAGATCTGGACGCTGCCACGCTCGCGTTCGACGCTGAGGCAGGCAGCGCCAGACTGCGTTTCAGCGGCGATGAACTCTTCTTCAAGGGGCACTTTCCGGAAGGCCCGGTGCTGCCTGCCGTTGTGCAGGTTGCCGCTGCCGTTCACTTCGCGGGGCGTGCCTTGGGGCGTGAAGTAAGACTGGCTGAAGTTTCACGTGCAAAATTCATGAACCCGACAGGCCCAGGGCGCGAGCTTGTGATGGCGATGTCGCTCGAATCCGGTGAGGATGGGCGTACCAAGGTGAAGGCTTCGATTCGGGATGCCGGCAAGGAAGTTGCTGAGTTAACGCTCAGGGTGCTTTAGGGCGAGACGCGTTCTTCTACGAAGGCGTACAGCTGCTCAACTTTGCGGATCTTACGGGCTGCGCCCTCTTCAACTTTGAAACCGAAGGTCTTCTCGAGTGCGACGACCAGGTCGATTGCATCAAGACTGTCCAGCCCGAGGTCGTCGTAAAGATCGCTGGACGGCGCGATGCTCTCCGGGTCGAGCTCAAACTCGTCGGCCACGATTTGATCAACTTGTTTGCGGATGCTGTCCATGGTGATGTCTATACTGCCGCGCCGTAGCGCGGTCACTGGTACTCGAGCGACCCCTGAATAAACCTATTCTGCGACCGTGACAGGGCTTAGCGCAAGTGGGTAGAAATGACAGCAATGGCGGACAAAGCCGATCCAGATTCCAGCTATCCACCGGCGTCCAATCCGGTGATGAACGTTGTCCGGGCGGTCTGTGCCTATGGGCTGCTGGGCACGCAACTGGCGTTCTTTCTGTTCGTGTTGGAGTTGCCTTATTGGCTCGCTGACCGGTTCCTTGTTCGTCATCGCGGCGATGCGTTTTACTCGGGTCAGCGACGCATCGCGCGCTGGTTCTTTCGATTGTTTCCCTTTGGCCAGCAGCGTCACGTGAATGTTCGGCGCAAGGCCTTTCCGTCGCCGTGCGTGATTGTCTGCAACCATCAATCAACACTCGACATCCTGATGGCGCTGATGTTGCCCGTGAATGCCCGCTGGATGATCAAGGGCTGGCCGTTCAAGTATCCGTTGATGGGTGAGTTGAACAAGCTTGCGAGGCATATCCAGGTTGAGGAAACCAAGGCCGAAGTCGATTCAGATCGCCCGCGTGGCTACGACACAGCCCTGAACTGGTTGAAGGACGGCGTGAGCATTCTGGTCTTCCCTGAGGGCAGCCGAAGCCCCGACGGGCGTATTCGGCGCTTCAAGAACGGTGCGTTTGTGCTGGCCGTTGATGCCCAGGTGCCGGTGGTGCCAGTTGTGCTGGACGGTACCGGCGCGTGTGTACGTAAGGGCAGCCCGCTGGTGCATCACCCGAATGCAGTCCTGAAGGTACTCGATCCGATCCCGACTACAGGGCTCAAAGACGCCAAGGATGCCGCTGAGTTGAAGCAGCGCGTGCACGCACAAATGAAGCAGGAGTTGCAGAACATCAGGGAAGCCGCCCGCAAACCCTCATACCCGCGCATTCACGGCTGGGTGACGCGTTTGGCGATGTTCGGGCTTGCTTTGTTTATTGCGACCCTCGTTAGTGTCTCGGTGTACGTGACCAACTGGTGCATCGCGGAACCGCCCGTCTATGAAGGCAGTCGCGCGCTTGCACAGGAAGAGATCACGAACCGTGCGATCGGAGACACGGAGCTCCAGATACTGGGCAAAAGCTGGCGGCGTGACCGAAACGGGCTGCACGAAATCGGGCTGGCCGGGAATCGCTGGGAGCGCGGCTATGCAAACGCACGCCTGACACGGGAACTTACAGAGGCACAGGAAGAACTGTTGCTCGACAAGATTCGTGAGTTCCTGCCCAGCGACTTCAGTTTCTGGGCGGCCAAACAACTTGTGGCGATCAACAACCGCGACCTGCCCGACTTCGTCAGTGACGCCGAGAAACTTGAGATTTTGGGCCTGACGGAGGGCAGCGTTGACCACCACCCCGAAGAAGCGCCGCTATATCACCGGATTCTGAACTATCACGCGGCCCACGACATCAGCCACATCTTCATCGACAACCCCTTGGTGACGACCAGTGACTTCGTGGGGTGCACGTCTTTCGCTGCCTGGGATGAAGCCAGCGCCAACGGCGATCTGTACGTCGGACGCAACTTTGACTTCGAGGCAGGCGATGTCTTTGACGACGACAAGGCCGTCGTTTACGTCTGGCCTGACGACGGAATCGCCTACGTGCATGTTGCATGGGCGGGTATGGCCGGCGCAGTAACGGGCATGAATGCTGAGGGCGTCAGCGTGCACGTAAATGCCGCACGGACTTCCGAGACGAAGTTCGGGCGCCTGGGCACACCGGTTTCAATGCTGGTGAGGCGCGTGCTTGAGCAGGCTCACAACATCGACGAGGCTTACGCGATCATCAAGGACACCCCGGTGTTCGTCAGCGACACATACATGATTGCCAGTCGCAAAGACGGGCGGGCCGTCGTGATCGAAAAGTCGCCAGAACATTGCGCCATGCGCGAGGCCGCGAAACCCGGACTACTGCTGCAAACCAATCACATGCTCACGGAGCCTCTGAAAGATGATCCCATCAACATTGAGCAGATTGAGCGTGCGACAACAACTTACCGCTGGCAGCGATTGGAAGAACTGACCGAGCGTTACTACGGCAAGCTGGACCAGAAGACGGGCGTTGAGATTCTGCGTGATCGTAAAGGTCGCGGGGACAAAGACATCGGCCTCGGCAACCGAAACGCGATCGATGCGGGCATCTGCTGTCACAGCGTGATGATGAACGTGACGACGGGCGAGATGTGGGTGTCGGCAGCACCAAGGACCTACGGGGCATACATCTATATCCCGGTTAACCGTACGTTGGCAGCCGGCCCGACGGCGGCCATGGGCATGCCACACCAGAAACAGATGGACCTGCCACGCGATCCGACGAGCGCCGAATACGAAGACCTCAAAGAGTTTCGCGACCAGGTGGACTTTGCTCGCAGCTTCATCGACGAGGAAGATGTCTCTCAGGCTGAAGTGGCCGTGCGTACCATGGGGAACCTGAACCCGAAGTCATTTGAAACGTCGTACTACCAGGGTCGCCTGGCATATCTGAAAGAGAACTACACGAAAGCAGAGAAGAAGTTCGAGGAAGCGTTGGACCGCGACCCGCACTACGAAGCCATCCGCGAGCATATCCGCAAGTGGTTGCAGAAAGCCAAGGACGCCCAGTAGGGGCGCACGTTGTGTCTAAGACAACAAAAGAGCCGGTCGTAAGACCGGCTCTTCCTCAAGGGGTCGCGGCTGCGGAGGGGCTACAGCCAGAGGTCGCGCTTGGAATCAGTTCTTGTTCGCGGCGTCTTCTTCTTCCGGTGTGTCGCTGCCCTGCGCTGGAACTTTCTTTACGATCGGCTTGCGCGGCTTTTCAACCTGCTTGATTTTGTTCTTCTCTAGTGGGCATTCTGTTTCAGTCGTTGACGACGAGGGCGGATTCTTCGGCTCAACGGGCGGGCGCATCAAGCGCCAGAAGGTGTCGCGCCACTGGTCGTAGTTTTCTGCAACCAACGCCGCGCGCTTTGCGTGGTTGTTGATCACATCCGGCGTAAGCTCGGAGACTTCGGCGTAAGCGACCTGCACTTCGCCGACCATCTTGATGATCGCAGCGCCGTTCAGTTTCTCGTTTTGAACACCCTCCGCCACAAACTCGGTCACAGACTGGGTTGTCGTTGGGTAGGCCACAAGCTTGTTTACGCCGCCGGGCAGGCGCGACGTCACATAACTGCGTTCGCGAACAGCAAAGTCACGTTCGTTCAACACGTCCTCAAGCCCAAGCATGACAAGCTGGCTGCGGGCCTCCCATGCCCAGCTCGGCATCTGGATGAAGCCGGTGCGCGGCTCATCAGCGACCTTCCCGAACTCCGCGTCGATGGCATATCCCGCGTCAGTATCAAGCAGCACCGTGCCGAATTCGTCGTGGCTGAGGCTGGCAAATCCGACAGGCTTCTGAACTGAAAGCCCGCGGCGCTTGCGCTCAATGACCGCACAGCCAAAGCTGAGATGAACGGTGTAGTCCTCAACCCGCAGATGAAGATCACCGGCGTGGTTGGCGTTCCGGTCAAGAGCGACCGTGCCTTCATCAAGCAGGACATTGCTTCCAGTGTCGAGCGTGACTTGCGTGCGTTTATCAAGCGAAACGGACCCGGAGTCCAACAAGAGCAATACTGAGCCGTTCACGAGCGTGCGAACGTGATCGCCTTCGAAAAGCTCCTGATTCTCACTGATGCGTGTCCACGTCTGGGCGTCCGCAGAGACTTCGACGCGTCCTGACAGGATGCTGGAAATCCGACCCAGCAGTACGCGTTCCGGCTGTTGTTTGACGGCACTGGTCTCGTCTTTCGGCCCGGACTCAACAACGCCTTCCGACTCGTCCTTCGGTGTTACTTCTGGTGCGCGCTCCGGCGGGGCGGGGTTCTCCGTTCCGTCATCTACAACGTCGGTATGCCTTGGTTCGTGATCGCTCCCGATCGGCTCTTCCGGAGTTGGTTCGGGTGAGTTCTCGTCGCCCTTCTTCACCTGATCTTTTGGAATCGGGCTGTTCGTGTCTGCCGGTGTTGGATTGATTTCTTGGGTTTTTACTTCAGGGCTGTCAGCGCTGCCGTTGCCTGTCTCGGCGTCGCCATGATTTGCGAGCGGCTGATGGGTGGAAGAGACGGTGCGGTTTATCTCTTCCGAGTCAGGTCCTCCCTGACGCCCATCAGCCACTGCTTTGGAATCAGTTGTCCCGGCCGACGGTGTGCCGGTTGCGCCAATGCCGGCCCGGGTAAAGAAGCCGGAGAATACACCCAGTGCCAGCATCAAGGCCGCTGCAGCGCTGACCGTCGCGACGATGGCGTAAACGCGCACGCGTCGCTGATGAATCTGTGTGACACGGGCCACGCGGCGTCGCCCACGACGCTGCGATGGAAGTCGGACTTGTTCGATACCACTGTCTGCGGGAACGTCGTTGCCCTGTACGCGTCGCATGACGCGTGCAGCAAAATCAGTCGGCAGCTCAAGCTGGTTGAACAGGCTCTTTGTGGAAGCATGAACGCTTTGCAGTTCCTCGAACTCGTTGCGCAACAAAGGGTCAGCGCTCATCGCGCGGGCCAATTGTTCACGTTCATCGAGGGAAGCTGTCCCGTCGATGGCGCGGTTCATCAGGATTTCTGCGCGTTCTGTTTTCATGCTTGTAAGGGGCTGATTTTGCAGCCTTTATGCCTCTTCTGATAGGTGATGCGAGCGTCAGTTGCCTTACACTTCATCACCAACAATTTTCGGCCACTCGATCCAGTATTGTGCTACATATCAATATCCGGCATCAGTTCTTTCATGGCCGCCTGGAGTGACTTACGGGCGCGGTGCATGCAAACCTCGACTGCGCCTACAGATAGGCCGAGGTCTTCGGCGATTGCCGCGTACTCCAAACCTTCCAGATAACGTTTGATCAGTACGGCTCGGTAGCGCTCAGAAAGTTTGGCGAGCGCCTGATAAAGAACCTCGTGACGCTCGGTCTGCTCGGCCGTCTGCAACGGGTCCATGCCCGTCAACTCGACGTCCATGCCTTCAGGAATGCCGGCCATCTTGCGGCGTTTGTAGTGGTCGCGGACCAGGTTGCCCGCAATGCCCATCAGCCACGACTTCAGGCGAGTGTGGTCTTTGAGGCGCGAGAGGTTCTCGAAGCCGATTAGGAAGGTTTCCTGGGCAAGGTCCTGGCCTACGCCGACGTCACTGATTTTGCGCAGCATGAATCCGTAAACAAGGCGCTCAAAGCGCTTGATTACGTGCTCATAGAACTCGGTCTCGCCCGCAAGGACGCGCTTAACGAGATCTTCGTCCGACAGACCAGGCTGCGACTTCATCCAACTCCTTCCCCGGCCCCCAAATCCTCCGAGGGAAGTCTGTTTGTGATTGGCTCAGAGTATCACCGACTAGAAACGTGCGAAGTTGAAACGAAGTTCAGCGCCTACTTGGGTTTACGGAAATGAGAAGGGTCTATGACACTGCACGAATCCGCGCATGTTGGGTTAAATCACAAAGCCCCCGCAGAAGCGGGGGCTTTGGATCAGTTCTTTGCTGCTTAGCGGCTCAGGAACTCGATCACCAGGCGTTCGTTGGCGATCATCGGGATGTCCTTGCGCTTCGGAACCTGGATCAGTTCACCGATCAGCTTGTCGAAGTCCACCTTCACGTAGTTCACTGAGGCGTTCTTCTGGGCTGCGGCCTCCTGCACCTGGATGTGGTTCTTGCTCTTGGTCTTGACGGTGACCTTGTCGCCGACGTCGACGATGAAGCTGGCGCGGTCAACCTTCTTGCCGTTCACTTCGATGTGCCCGTGGGCCACAAGCTGACGGGCAGCACGGTTGGTCGGCGCGAAGCCCATGCGGTAAACCATGTTGTCGAGGCGGCGCTCAAGCAACTGCATAAGGTTCTCACCGGTGTTGCCGGCCATGCTGTTGGCTTCACCGAACAGGCGGCGAAACGAGCGCTCACGAAGCTGATAGAAGTACTTCAGCTTCTGCTTCTCGATCATGCCCTTGTTGTAGGTTGAGATCTTGCCGCGGCGTGCATCGCGCCCGTGGGCGCCCGGCTTGTACGGCTTGCTGGCGAGGGGCGACTTGCGTGTGCCCCAGATGTTCTCTGCGAAGCGGCGCGAAACGCGATGCTTCGGTCCTGTGTAACGTCCCATGGACTCAGTACCTCTTCCAGATCGGCCACCGTCAGGCGAACATTGCCCGGGGTGTTGTGCAAACTCTGGTGTCGCACAAGCGGCCAATCAACGGCCGGCACTTGAGGCGAAGAAGATATCCACAAGTGATGCATGCGCAAGTTGCAGGCTGAGAAAAAGTGGTTGGTGGTTGGTGATTGGTGACTGGCATCGCTTGGTTGATGTGCCTATTTCTTCTTCTTCTCGGGGCGTAGTTCAATCTCGCCGTCTGGCCCGCTGATGAAGATACCTTCCGGGCTGATGCTTATCTCTCCTGCATCACTTCTCATTTCGATTGACGAATTTCGGCCTTCAATTTCACCCCGGAATCGATCTGGGTCGTCGGGGTCTTCGAGTTGAACATCGACCGCCTGCACGGTCCAGGCTTCGATTTTGTGGACGTTGAAAAACACGGGGCCAGCTCCAAAGGCTGGTCCAAAGTAGGCCAGTAGTCCGAACGTAGCGCCGAGAACGAGCAGGACTGTTCCCAAGGAGCCGCGCCAGCCTGTAGGAACACGGCGCTCTAGACTTGCGAGCTTGAACTCGGCTGCTGCTAGTCTTCTCTCTAGCTTAGTGATCTCGTCTTCTGGCATGGCGTGTCTCCCATCTGCGAACCTACGCAAGAGTACTCCGATTAGAGTGAGCCACCAGCCACCAGCCACCAAATGAAGGACCCGGCGCCGAGGGTCAGTGGGCGCCGGGCAAAGTGATAGGATTTGGGATGAGATGGGTGATAGGCGCAGCTCTTGCGCCGCGGCAAACGCTCACGCGCTGGCCATTGAGGTATCTGACTTGGTGTCGAGTCGGGACTGACCTCCCTGTTTCGATTTTGGTGGACCGCGACCGAGCAGCCCCGCGCGAATAGATCTAGTAATCGTTCTCCGGGGGATCGCGGTCCGAATTCTTTGGCAGACCTTGCTGCCTGTTCAACACGTCGGAAGCATCGACACCTCAGCTTGAGGAAAACCAAAAGCGCTCTCGCGTAGGGTCGGTCGAATGACGCGAGTCGCACTGACTTATCCGCACTCGCATGTCGCGCAAGCAGCCCTATACTCCGCGCGTCGACTTATTGGAGTTACGCATGCATTTCGAAACACGCGCCATTCACGCCGGCTATGACCCGTTCGATCATTGGGGGGCCGTCAATCCGCCCGTTTTCCTGAGCAGCACGTTTGCGCAGTCGAGTCCGGGCAAGCATCAGGGCTTTGAGTATGCGCGCAGCGGCAACCCGACCCGCAAGGCGCTTGAAGACCTGCTGGCGAATCTGGAAGGCGGCGAACATGCCTGCGCGTTCAGCAGCGGGTTGGGCGCTACCGACTCAATCATCAAACTGCTGAGTTCAGGCGACCACTGCATCGTCGCCGACGATGTTTACGGTGGCACGTTCCGGATCTTCGACAAGACCTACCGGCGCTTCGGCATCGATTTCACATTTGTCGACACGACCAACCCCGAGAACGTCGCGGCCGCGATCAAAGACAACACGAAGATGCTGTTTTTGGAGACACCATCAAACCCGCTGCTCAAGGTCAGCGACATTGCGTCGCTCGCGAAACTGGCACGAGACAAGGGCGTCATCAGTGTCGTAGACAACACGTTCGCGACGCCGTACTTGCAGCGCCCACTTGAGTTGGGTGCAGACATCGTGATGCATAGTTGCACCAAGTATCTTGGCGGGCACAGCGATGTGGTGATGGGAGCAGCGGTCACCAAAGAATCAAAGCTGCACGAGCGTATTGCCTTCAACCAGAACGCCAGCGGAGCTGTGCCGGGCGCGCTCGACTGCTACCTGGTGCATCGAGGCATCAAGACACTCGGCGTGCGTGTCGACAAGTCTTGCGACAGCGCAGAGCAGATCGTCAGTTTCCTGCTTGAACACAAACGCGTTACGAAAGTCCATTACCCGGCATTGAAAGAGCACGTGAATCACAGCATCGCCGAAAAGCAGATGAAGCGCTTCGGTGCCATGATCAGCTTCGAGATTGATGGCAGCGTGGCCGACGGCGAAAAGGTCGTCAGTGATCGTCGCGTATGGACTCTGGGTGAATCGCTCGGCGGCGTCGAAAGCTTGCTTGAACACCCGGCCAGCATGACCCACGCCAGCATCCCCAAGGAGATGCGTGAGAAAGCAGGCCTACGAGACGGCTTGATTCGCCTCAGCGTCGGCATCGAAGACTCGCGCGACCTGATTGAGGACCTGCGGAAGGGCCTGGAGAGCTACTAGTGGCAGACAAAGTTGTCATTGGCAGTCGCGGCAGCCAGCTTGCGCTGACCCAGTCCAACTGGGTTGCAGACGAATTGCGTCGCTTTCATGAAGACATCGAAGTTGAAGTCATTGAGTACAAGACGAGTGGTGACAAGAACCTTGCCGCCTCACTTTCCGAGCTTGGCGGCAAAGGCGCGTTTACGAAAGAGCTTGAAGACGCGCTGCTGCAGAACAAATGCGACATTGCCGTGCATTCGCTGAAGGACCTGCCGACGGAGTTGCCAGACGGCCTGCGCATCGCGTGCACGCCGACGCGCGAAACTATTGAGGACTCACTGATTTTCCGCAAGCGTATCGGGACGGTTGACGATGACTCCGACGCGTTGGTGTTTCTCGCGAAGGGTGCGACGGTCGGGACTTCAAGCCTGCGACGCAAAGCCATGTTGCTTGCGAGTCGCCCCGATCTGAATGTTATTGAGTGGCGCGGAAACGTGGACACCCGACTTGCCAAATTGGCTGAGGGCGGCGCCGACGCGATTATTCTGGCCGCGGCCGGTTTGTCGCGGCTCGGGTTGATCGATTTCTCGACGCGTCCTGATCGTGTCGATTCACGCTTTGATGCATTGGCGCTGAAACCCAAGTCATGGCTGCCGGCCGTCGGTCAAGGCGCACTTGCGATTGAAGCCCGCGCCGACGACGACCGTGTCACACACTTGCTGGCGCCCTTGCATGATGCGGCTACTTTCGCATCAACGGCCGCGGAGCGCGCATTCCTGAACCGTCTCGGTGCGGGCTGCCAAGCGCCGGTGGGGGCCTATGCCAGGGTGCCGGAGGGCAGCACACTCAAGATGATCGGGCGCGTGCTTGCCAAAGACGGCAGCGTGGCTGTTGAGCACCAGGGCGCTGGTGAGATTGACAACCCGCGCGCCTTGGGCGTCCGTATTGCTGAGTGGTGCCTGAGTCATGGCGCTGACAAGCTGATTTAGCCCCTGACAGTTTTTTGGCATGTAAGCGCGGGCAGTTGAAAGCGTCCTATTGGTGAGGGGTGTAGGGTAATCTAGACTGGCGCTACCCCGCTTGATCCCCTCGCAGGCTTGGGAGCCCATCCCACAGGGAGAATGAAATGGATAAGAAGGCGATTTTACCCGCAGTCACGATCGCGCTGCTTTCGTGCATTGCATTGATGCTGACGGTTATTGGCGGGTTGTACGCATTCAACACGTTCGCCAGTGACGCCGCGCCGGTTGCCGCCCAGAGTTCAGGCACCGACAAGGGCCCCGACTGGACAGTAACCCCGGTGACGGTCGGGGGTGACACACAGCACGTTGTGGTCATCCAGAAGTCAGAAAACCCGTATGAGCCTGGTAAGCTTGGTTTGCAGATGGCGGTCTATGAACTGCGTGCATCTGGCACGGCCAAGGCTGACCTGTACTTCATCGCAGCTCGTACGCTCAGCTATGACTTCGCCTGGCCGTACATCAGCGGCGAAAGTACCAACAAGAAGGCCTATGAGCCGGCAGCGTTGAAGAAAGCCGCTGAAGAAACGAAAAAGAAGTAGCGGGAATCAGCCGGTGATCTATCGGCTGTCATATTCCTATCACAGGGCGTTTTCGGCACTTGCGCCGGAAACGCCCTGTCCTTTACAATTCAGCTTTGGAAAAGCATGGTTCAGTAATCGCGGATGCAAATGCAGCCGGGATGGAGCATGTGGGACCCCCCAAGCCCGGATCAGTTCCGGAGTAGTTTAAATGCCTAACTACAAGTCATTTGACGACGTCTTGAACGACCTGAACATGGACGAAGACGAGCTGAAGAGGCTCGTTTCGGAAGGTCAGATTCGCGCATTCCGCGATGACGACCGCATGAAGTTCAGGTCTGAGGACGTTCAATCGTTGGCCCGCGGTCGCCATTCATCGGCGGACGACATGGGCGACATCGACCTTGGCGAAACTCAGCTCGGCGGTGAGAGCCTCGAAATTATCGAGGAAGAAACCGACGAAACGCTGCTCGATCTGGGCAGCCTGAGCAGCGACCAGGACTTTGAAGATACCGGCGCGACCAGCGTACCCACGGTCGAGTTGTCGGATATCGGCGAAGACCAGGACGCAACGCTTACGGAAGAGTTGGTGTTCGACGAAACCGACGAACTCGGTGGTCTCGACTTCGGCGAAGATGACGCCGACGCAACCCAGAAAATCGACGGTGGTCTCGACCTGTCGGACGATGATGACGACATCGGGTTGCAGACGGAGCCGCTGGACACCGGTGGTCTCGATGAACTCGACGAGCTTGACGATGTCGGCGAACTGGACGACGTCGGCGGCGATGACGGGGACTACGGCTATGCCGATGAGCCCCGCATGGCAGGCCCACCCATGGGTATGCCCGGTGCCGTGACCATCCAGGAACAGGTCAAGTACGTCGAAATCGTTCCGAACGAAGGCATTGCCTGGAAGGTTTTGACCGGGCTGACTTTCCTGTTGGTCATGTTCCTCATGATCACGCCGGTTGCGCTTGGCATCCCGGCGGCCAAGGACGATGCGCCGATGGCGCAAGGTATGGCTGGCGCTTCGTACTCGTTGTACCTGAAGGGTCCGAACCAGCAGCCGGTAATCGCCCAGAGCCAGTATGAGACGCCCGACGAAGCCCAACGCGACAAGCCGGAACCGTTCTCAGTCGGCACGAACGCCGATGACATCATCTGGCCCGGCATGAAGATCATCCGGACCATCGACGGTTATGCGGTCGGCAGCAGCTCTGTCGGCGGCGGCGAAGACATGGGTCCGGAAGAAGACGTAACAGACGAATAGAATCGAATTCACGATTACAGTTTGCACCCCGCCACGGCGGGGTGCTTTCTTTAGGGCACTATGCGTCCGACTGTACTACTCATCGACGAAAACCAGGCCGTGACGGACATCGTGACGGCCTTGCTGTCGCGCAACGGATACGCAGTTGAGTTACTCGACGATACCGAGACCATTCTCGACTATCTGGCGGACAAACCCATCGACGTCATTGTGGCCGACACCCAGCTGAAGGGTAATGTCGGCTATGAACTGGTCAGGACGATTCGGTCTGACCCCGCCACGTCAGAGATCCCGCTGGTTTATCTGACAGCTCTGGCTTCCCTTGAAGATGAGTTCGAGGCCTACCTGTCAGGCGCCGACGCGTACATCACGAAGCCCTTCCGTGCCCGAGACCTGTTGGCGACGATTGACCAGGTTCTGAATCGCAAACCCCTGAACACAAGCAGTGGGCGGCTGGCGGTCGTGCAGGATGTCGCCCGTGTACTGGCGTGCGTGCCGGAAGCTCGTCATCGACTTGTTCGCCAGGCCATGCGGCAGGCCGGGTTCGAGCTTGAATTTGACAGCGACCTTGCCCGTACGTTCTCTAGAATCGACCGCGAACGGTTCCATCTGTTGATCTGCGACACAACCAAAGACCCCGACGCCGTCGCCCAGGTTCGTGAGTTTCTGTCACACTTTGCGCTGGCGATACCTGTGGTATTCCTGCATCACCAGGACCAGCCACCGCGTGTGCCCGCCAATGACCCGCAGTTTGTCACGTTACGGGTGCCGGCGACTCCTGTTGACCTGAGTACGAAAGTACGCAAGGCGATCGTTGATTTTGGCGGTCCGCCTTAGTTGGTTGATGGTTCGTTGTTGATAGTTGATAGTGGGCGCGCAACGGCCTCGGCGAAGACCATGTCATTTATCTACATCACGCGCGCTGTACCGGAAGCAACGACAGCCTTTCTGGCTGAGGCGCTGCCGGACGCTCGCGTTGAAGTGAACCCGGAAGATCGCAATCTCAACCGGGCAGAACTGATCCAGCAGGCGTCCGGCTGTGATGCGCTGATCTGCACTTTGGCGGACACTCTCGACGCCAGCCTGATTGAGGACCTTGGGCCACAGTTGAAAGTCATTGCGATCTACGCAGTCGGCTACAACAACATCGATCTCGAGGCAGCCAAGAATCGTGGCATCGCTGTCTGCAACACGCCGGACGTACTGACGGACGCGACGGCTGAAATCGCCGTGGGCTTGGCACTCGCCTGTGCCCGCCGCTTCATTGAGGGCGATACGTTGACGCGTCAAGGTAGGTTCAACGGCTGGGCTCCGATGTTTCATCGCGGCCAAGGCGTCTACGGCAAAACTGTCGGAGTCGTCGGCGCGGGTCGAATCGGCAAGCGTTTCGCGGCGACCATGAAGCACGGCTTCGGCTGCCCCATCCTGTATCACTCGCGAACCGACCATGTTGACTGGGAGAACGACCTTGACGCGAAACTGGTCGATCTGGGCGAGTTGCTTGAGCGCTCGGATTTCGTCAGCCTTCACTGCCCGCTCACGCCCGACACACGGCACCTGATCGACGCGGAGATGTTGAAGCGCATGAAGGCGACGGCGGTACTCATTAACACCGCACGAGGACCGGTCGTAGACGAAACCGCCCTGGTTCAGACTTTGCGAGAGAAACGAATCGCTGCTGCCGGGCTGGATGTGTTTGAGAACGAGCCCGCGCTGGCACCCGGACTTAGTGAGCTCGACAACGTTGTCCTGCTGCCGCACGTGGGCAGCGCGACTTTTGAGGTCCGCGATGAAATGGGGCGAATGTGCGCCCGCGCCGTGACCGCTGTGTTGACAGGTAAAGAGCCGGAACACCGTGTAGTGTAGCTACTCGTCGTCGCGTCCTGCCGGAGACAGGTTCAGGTTCATATCGCTGAAGCGGATGGCGACTTCGCCGTCCGGGCTAAGCAGGATGCGATGCTCGAACTTCTCGCCCGGCGCGATGTCTAGTTCATCCGTTAGTAGAAAATCACACTTGTCGAATGCCTGTTCGTCGATGCTATCTGAATCAACGCCTTCGTAGCCAATGTCCAGAAATGCGGGTCCGTCGATCGTGTCTACCTCGATCACCAGGTGAAACGTGCCTGTCAACTCGTCGAGGCTGCATGCTGAAACCTTCCGACCCATGAAGTTCTTGCCGAGGGACAACGCGCCCAGAGCGCGCACCCACTGCGGCGTGTCGGGCGCGATATCTTCCAAGTGGCGTAGATACACCTGCCAATACAGATCGGTGGTGAACTCGTCGTACTCGCCCTCAGCCCATTTACGGTTCAGGAATCGCATCTACTTCCGTTTGCGTGTCGGCTTCTTGGCGCTCGCAGCCTTCTTCTTGGCTTTGGCTCGTGTGGCAGCCGGCTTCTGCTTCGGCGCCATACCCTCCGCAGTCTTGCTTCGACCAAGCTTGAGGACGATGTCGAACTCCGCCTTCTTTACAGGCTGGACCGAGAGCCGCATGCCGCGCCTCGTGACCATCATGTCCTCAAGGCCCTTGGTTGCTTTTAACTCAGACAATGAAACGACCGCCGGGAACCGCTCAATGAACTTGATATCGACCATGTACCAGGTTGGGCTTTCCGGGTCGCTCTTCGGGTCAAAGTAGTGATGCTTCTTGTCCCATGAGAAGTGGTCCGGGTAGCCTGAACGGCTGACCTCAGCCACACCCGCGACACCGGTGGGATCAGCGTTGCTGGCATAGAACAGTACGCCGTCTCCCTTCTTGATGTCGTCCCGAAGCAGGTTTCGTGCCTGGTAATTGCGCACACCTTCCCAGGCCGTTTCTTTGTCGCGTTCAAAATCGTCAATTGAGTAGGATTCCGGCTCGACCTTCATCAACCAGTAGTTCTTAGCCATTCTTTACCCCGAACCATTCGTTCTTTGAATCGCTTTCGCTGTTGCAAGGCCACTCGCCGCGCTGGAACTCTCGCAGCAGCGTTCGGAAGTAGGGGATGCACATCCCGCAGTTCTGGCCGCAGTTGAAACGCTTCGACAGGGCCTCGACGCTGGGCGTTTTCTGCTCGCGCCAGCTGTCCAGAGCTTGATCGTTCGTGACGTTGTAGCACACGCAGATGCGAGTGCCGACTTTGCGGAAGTCCCAGCTCATGGGCTCATTCTGCCAAGCATGAGGCGAGCGTCGATGCCCCGTTGGTGGCTGGTTAAAGAGGCATCCCCGCCCTTGCTTGGGCGGGGATGATCTGCCAGCGGGATGCCCCGGGGGGATTGGGGGCATCAACAGCCGCCGGTCCCGGTGTTATCTGCCGCCGCGACGGCTCTTGCCACGGCTGTGCTTTCCGCCCTTCTTTTTGGCGCTTCCGTGTCCGACCGAGCCGTGCCCACCGGCCTCTCCGTGTCCACCTGACTTGCCGTGCTCGTGCCCTTCGTCGCAGCCGCAGTCGTCAGCGATCCATACGCGCTCTTCGCGAATTTCGTAGCGCCCTGGGACGAAAACTTCTTTGCAGACAATCTCGTGCCGTGCGGGGATGGTCTTGC
>JAGQRE010000268.1 GCA_020425695.1 Planctomycetota bacterium | reverse complement strand
GGGTCGGTCAAGGCGACGAGTTTATCGTCACGCAGCGTCCAGAGTTCACCCTTGCCGTCGCGTCGAAGCAGGTTCAGAAATAGCCTTTCGCCCTGCCACCTCGCGTAGATGCTTTCAATCTGGTCGTCGTATTCCTCGGTGCCGTTGCGATCCCAGCACGGTGTGAACTTGCCGTCCTCGAACCAGTAGAAATCGTGCGTGCCGGCCATGTACATGGCGACCAACAGGCGTGCGTCGAAGCTCCACGCGTACTGGGCGGTGCCGTGGTCGGTCTTGTCGCTGATGGTCACCGGCGTGGCCGTGTTGTCACGGATGATGAAGAGGCTTGTCTTGCCGTCGTATGAGCCCTGATAAAGCACCGGCTTGTCGCCGCCTCGAGTGATGTGCGAGCGCTGCGAAAAGGGCTTGCCGTCAGCGTGCTTGATCTGGACGGCCTCTTCGGCATCGAGCGCCCAGAACTCGTTCACGCCTTCATCAATGTAGGTGAGAAGCCACATGCCGCCGCTTTTGACGATCTGCGGCGCGCTTTTGCGCATGGGGCGCTTGCCACCCTCAAAGTTGACCGGGTAGGCGCGACCGGCGTGGACGTACCACAGCGCCAGCCCGTCGGTTTTGTTCTGAAGCAGGTAGGGCGAGCCGAAACTTTCAACGCCGGGCAATAGCCCGCGCGGGCCCGGCGCGATGGGGAAAGTCTGCCCCATAGGATCGCTGACCGCCGAAAGCTTCCAAGCAGATTTATCAGCAGGCGTATCCTGT
>JAGQRE010000267.1 GCA_020425695.1 Planctomycetota bacterium | reverse complement strand
CAGCTGCTCAATGACCTGCGCGGCGCTGGCAACGCGGGCGAGTTCTACACGCCGCGCGCCATCACCCAGTTCATGGCTGACCGCCTGAACCCCAGCCTCGCGAAGCGTGAAACCGTCATGGACCCGGCCTGCGGCACCGGCGGCTTCCTCACGGCGGCCATCGACCACTTCCGCCACCAGATCACCGGCAAGTCCAGCCCCGTCGACCAGGCGGCCATCGAAGGCTTGATCCGCGGCATTGAAAAGAAGCAGCTGCCTCACCTGCTGTGCACCACCAACATGCTGCTGCACGGCATCGACGTGCCCAGCCAGATCGAACGCAAGAACACCTTGGGGCAAGGTTGGAACGAATGGAGCGCCTACGACAAGGTGGACTGCGTCATCACCAACCCACCCTTCGGCGGCTACGAGGATGACGGCGTCGGCAGCGACTACCCGGCCGACCTGCGCACGCGCGAGACGGCCGACATGTTCATGGCCCTCATCGTCAAGAAGTTGCTGAAGGAAAACGGCCGTGCCGCCGTGGTGCTGCCGGATGGCTTCCTGTTTGGTGAGGGCATCAAGGCCACGCTGAAAAAACTGCTGCTGCGCGACTGCAAGCTGCACACCATCGTGCGCCTGCCCAAGGGCGTGTTCGCGCCCTACACCACCATCAAGACCAACCTGCTCTTCTTCACCAAGGGCGCTACGGTGGACGATGGCGCCGAGCACTTCCACACCGACACCATCTGGTACTACGAGCACCCCTATCCGCCGGGC
>JAGQRE010000266.1 GCA_020425695.1 Planctomycetota bacterium | reverse complement strand
TCTGTTGCCGTACTGGACGCACGACTGGAATCAGCCGGTGCGCTCATCTCAATGAAACGTGCAGCTTTCAACCAAGCTCTCAGCTCGAGTGCCGGTGCCATTGGCATGAGCACCAGCGAGCTGGCGGGGGGCGACACATGGCGCACACTCGACAGCTTTACCATCAAGGCGAACTCGCCTGGTGTCGTGAAACACGTCCACGCCACCAGCGGCGCATGGGTGGAAGCGAATACCGAAATCATCGGTACGGTTGACCTGACCAAGTTGCGCTTCCGGGCCAAGGCCTTGCAGGCGGACCTCGGGTTGCTGAAGCCGGGCTTGCCTGCCCGCGTGGTTCCGCCCGAAGGTGGCAGCCTCCAGTTCAGCGCAGCCGCGACTGGAACCCTCGAGTTTCCCGTAGAGGCCGACGCCGCCGAGCGCGTGCTTGACCTGCTGGTAGTGTTCGAGACTCCGCCGGGTTGGGCGCGCCCGGGCGTCACCGCCGAGGCTGAGATCATTTACGAATCGAAAGACGAGCCCCAACTCGCCATCCCTGTCCGCTGCGTCGTACAGGATGGACTCGAGAAAGTTGTGTTCGTACGCGACCCGGATGATCCGAACAAGGTGATTCGCAAAACGCCGCAACTGGGCGCCAACGATGGACGCTGGATCGAGATATTCACCGGCGTGATGGTCGGGCGCGAAGTCGTGCTTGACGGTGTCTACGAGCTGAAGCTGACAGGGGCCGGCAAGGCCGCCGTAGATGGGCACTTCCATGCGGACGGAACGTTTCACGC
>JAGQRE010000265.1 GCA_020425695.1 Planctomycetota bacterium | reverse complement strand
GAAGAGGAACTGTTCGAGCTGGTCGTTGAGGCCGGCGGCGAAGACCTGCAAAGCGACGAAGAGGGCTTCACGATCACGACCCCGGCGACCGAGCTTGAGCCTGTGAAGAAGGCCTTGAAGGCCAAGGGCATTGAGTGGATCTCAGCCGAGCTTGAGTTCATCCCGCAGACCATCATTGAGGTCGACGAAGAAACCGGGCGCAAGATTCAGAAGCTGATCGATTCGCTGGAAGACAACATCGACGTGCAGAACGTGTACACAAACCACGAACCGCCGGAATCCCTGATCGCCGAGATGAACAGCTAGACGGCACAAAGGGGTCAGACCCTGTTTTCGCTACGCGTGCACCGACGAGTATTCAGAAACGACTCAGGTGAAAACAGGGTCTGACCCCCTCAGTCACGAACCAGCAGGAGCGCGCCATGGGCGGTGAGATTCTGACGATCAAGCTGACCGGGATTTCCGGTTTCGCGAAGGGCAAAGACTTCGTGATCGAAGTTGGCGGCGAAGCGACCATCGGGCGCTCACGCGACTGCAGCCTGCGCATCGGCGAATCCGACGAGCCCGCGCCGGACCCGCAGAAGCCGTTCAAGGGCAGCGGCGGCAAGGACGACCACCTGCACACGGTCAGCCGCCATCACGTGAAAATCGAGTTCAAAGGTCCCAAGGCGATCTTCATTCAGGACATGTCCAAGCACGGCACGTTCATTAATGGACAGCGCCTCGACGGACGTGACCAGATCATCGGGCTGCGGAAGGCCCCCATCGAGCTGCGGTTAGGCACCAACGAAACCTTCCGCATGGAGCTGCTAAGAGAACCAGCCAAGCTCCAACCAAAGATCACAGTAAAACGCCGAGAAGCCTGACCGAGCGGGGTTCTCGCCTCTCGCACGCTGCGGTTAACCACTGTGGTTAACCACGAAGCACCACCAAGCAGCACGAAGAACTGCGAAGGGGTCAGACCCTGTTTTCGCAGCGTCAGCACACAAATATCCAAAGCCCGCA
>JAGQRE010000264.1 GCA_020425695.1 Planctomycetota bacterium | reverse complement strand
AGCCAAAGAAGCGTAGACCGTCTTCTCGGTCAGGTTGGCACTCACCACTGGATTGCCGATTTGGCGAGATCGCCAATCCGCTAGAAGCGAGAGATTTCCATAGCCGACGATGGCGGGTAGTTCTCGTGTCCGGCTGGGCTGCCGTATGACCGGCCAGCAAATAGAAAACGTAATCTGGATTCGCGGCTTGCACCGCCTGCATGGCTTTCAGAAGTGTCTCGTGATGGGTAGCTAAAGCGGTTACGCCGGATCTAAACCAGTGCCTCGACCAACCTACGCCAGCAAGCCTAGTTCCCTTCTGGTACTTTGCTGAACTCAGCGTCAGCAAGTCGTTTGGCTCAAACAGATCTAGTGCCACAAGATTTCTGAGATCATCAAGAGCCATACGGATTCTCTTCTTAGGCCGTTCCTGGAACACGACACCTGGTGGGCTATCGAGTCAGTGACCAAAGACGAAACTTGCTGCCTTGTGCTGTCGGCCTCTCGATAAAGTAGGCGACTGACTTCCCGTCTTCAGTCAGCGTCCATGCGCTGAAGACGTTGCCCGCGTTTTCGGGCCAGCCCTCGATGTCTGCGTCCGCTGACTTGCCATCGCGCCAGACTTTCCAGCTTGTTTCACCCTGCTCATTGCACTGGCGAATCAGGTCGGCGTTGTTGTCGGCAGCCACGCAACGATAGACCGCGACAGACCCGCGCTTGTGCGTGCCCAGCAGATTTGCCGTGCCCCCTGTAATGATCCAGCTTCGGAACTGGTCAAACCCTTCGCTGGTGGCGATGACGCCTCCCCCGACTCCGGCTAGTTCACAGTCGTCATCCAGAGACAGGTCACGACCGTCGGCGGCCTTCACTTGTTTCGTTTCGAGCCCGTCACTGACGTACAGTTTGCGTGTGTCCTTGGCCGTTGCGACGAAGCAAAGCCCGTCGCGCCCCACGGCCGCGTTGCCGCCGTCGAACCAGTCGAGGACGCCCAGTTTGGCCGGGTCGGTCAAGGCGACGAGTTTATCGTCACGCAGCGTCCAGAGTTCACCCTTGCCGTCGCGTCGAAGCAGGTTCAG
>JAGQRE010000263.1 GCA_020425695.1 Planctomycetota bacterium | reverse complement strand
CGGTTGGGGATGGCCTCGGCGCGGCAGTGTACGCAGCGCAGGTCGCACGCGCGGGTGACTTCCCAGATGGCGATAAAGGGCGCCTTCTCGAAGTCGATGTCGAAGAAGTTCGGCTTGCTGCGATGTTCAACTTTGTCTGCCATGCCTTAGCCTCAGAGCGGTCCGGACGCATGATAGCCCAACAAAAGCCCCGCGCCATGCCCGCAAGGCATGTGGACAACCGGTTAAGCAAACCGGACGGGCACTCGCCCGTCCGGTCTTTGCGGTTGGTTCAAGAGCTAGGCCGTACGGCGCAAGCGCGTGGCTACGCCGGCCAGCGCCATCAGTGTCAGCAGCATCAGCCAGATGTTGCCGCCGCTGGCCGAGACCGTGCAGCGTGAGTCGCCTTCGCCACCGGCGCTGCCTTGGCCGCTGGGTACGCTTGCCCCGAACTCGTAGGCGCCGGCGTCCGCAGTGCCGACATTGCGCGGTGCGTTGCGCTGGTCGGTGCTTGGCACGGCCGTGCTACCGCCCATGTCGATGGCCGAGCTGCCGGTCAGCAGGGCGTGGGTGAACGTGAGTCCGCCGTTGTCGGCGAGTGCGCCCAGCATGGGGTTCAAGGGCGTGCCGGAGCTGCCGGTTTGTGTGGCCATGTTCGTGAAGTTGCTTGCGTCATCGACGCCGACAAAGTTGCCGCCGCCGTCGGCGAGAGTTCCGCCCGAGACCAGGAAGTCGGCGGTTGCGGCTGAAGGACCGGTGTTCCCGGCTAGGATGGTGCCGATCAGGGTTACGATACCAGAGCCGACGTTGATTCCGCCGGCGTTGCCGCCGTTGTTCAGCGTGATGGTGCAGAAGGTGACGCTGACGCTTGCGCTGTCGGCAGTGATGCCACCGCCGCCATTGGGTTCCGTGTTGCCGCTGATGGTGGAGTTGATGATGCTTGCCGAGCTTGAGCTGACGATCGTCAGGCCGCCCGTGTTGCCGGAGATTGTCGAACGCTCGATCAATAGTGTGGACGAATTCTCGTGGTGGAACGTGTCCGCACCGCCAGAGCCCGAAGTCGCCGTGGAGCCCGAGATCGTGGACTCCTTGACTTCGATGACTCCGCCGCAGTTGATCGCAGCACCCAGAGCTTCGGCATTGGTGCTGGTGGCCGAGTTCCC
>JAGQRE010000262.1 GCA_020425695.1 Planctomycetota bacterium | reverse complement strand
CTCCTGACCACCACGCCGGCATGTACATGATGACGGCCGGCAACCATACGGTAGTCGTCGGCGATCCGAGCGCAGCCGAAGCGCTACTAAACGAAGAAGAAATCGCAACGTTACCGCTGCCGGAAGGCGCTGACTTCAGCGACGAGACACAGCGCAAGTTCGACAGTGTTGCCAGCCAGTGCGAAGCCGCCGGCTATCGCGTTGTGCGCATCCCGGTGGCGCCGGGCAAAGACGGACGTGTGTTCCTGACCTACCTGAACAGCATCCTCGACGAGCGCGACGACAAGCGCAGCATCTACATGCCCACGTTCAGCGGCGCAGAGCGCTTGAACGAAGCCGGTGCTAAGGTCTGGAAAGACCTCGGCTTCGAAGTGAAGACGGTGGATTGCAGCAACTGCTACCGCTACTTCGGAAGCCTACGCTGCCTCGTCAACATCTTGAGCCGCAGTTGATTTGATCCAGGCTACCGGGACGTAGTTACGACGATTTTGGAACTGCGGCTGAGCCTGCCAGAATACCGCCATCCAGATTCAGTTCGGCTCCTGTCATGTAAGCCGAAGCGTCGCTTGCCAGATACACTGCAAGCGACGCAACCTCTTCCACAGTGCCGAATCGGGCCAATGGCGTATCTTTGACGAACTCTTTCATGCGTGCTTCCCGTTCAGTTCCTGTGCCGAGCATGGATTCCCACATCGGTGTAAGTATGGCGGCTGGCTGAATCACATTGCAGCGGATGCGCCAGCCTTGCTCAGCGCAATATAGCGCTACCGACTTCGTGTGATTTCGGACGGCACCCTTGCTGGATGCATACGCAGACGCCGCTGGAATTCCGACGATGCCGGACCTGGAGCCGATGTTGATGATCGAACCTTCCCCGGTCCTCCGCATGGCGCGAATGCCGTGCTTGCAACCCAGAAACAAACCGTCCAGATTGGTCTCATGCACGGCCCGCCACTTTTTCAACGTCGCGTGTTCGGGGTCCTGCCGCTCAAACCCCTCATCGAAACCGGTGACACCCGCATTGTTGACCACAATGTCAATACGCCCATGCTCGCCGAGTGACTCTGCAACCACACGCTCCCAGTCAGATTCCAGACGTACATCAAGATGCGCATATGAGCACCCGCGACCTAGATCGGCAGCGACCGTCCGTCCGAGTTCGTCCTGGATATCGGTAATGACAACGTGTGCACCCTCGGCCTGAAAGGCGTTCGCGATTGCGCGACCAATCCCCTGCGCCGCTCCGGTGACTACAGCGATCTTGTCTTTCAACACAGG
>JAGQRE010000261.1 GCA_020425695.1 Planctomycetota bacterium | reverse complement strand
GTTTCATCAAGCAAGACCAGTTTGTGCTGACTGCAACGGGGCTGAAGCTTGCGGTTGACCGCTTCGCGTTCTGGGACAGGACAGTTCCGCAGAACAGCACCATTGCCAGCAGCCTTGAACTGGACTTCGGCGGCTCATCGCAAACCGTGTTCATTCGCCTTGAGGGCGTCGGCACGAACATTCAAAAGATCGAGTTCATTGATACGACAGGCGGTACGGGCAACGTGCTGGCTACATTCAGCAACCCGACGGCCGGACAGGTAACGTCGGTGCCGCTCACACACAGCGGCAAGGCCACACTTCGAATCAACGTGCAATCGTCCGTCACTGCGTCCGGTTCAGCGAGTTGGACCATCAACGCGCCGACACAGATTTCAATGAGTCTCGTAGGCGCCAGTGACAGCGGCGGGGGCGGTGACAACAATTGCAGCACCCAGGAGGGCGGCAATGGCTGGTGGTTGCTTGGCTTGCTGCCCGTCGCGCTCGTAGCGCTTCGTTTTCGGCACGGTGACTAATGAACGAAGGCGGCGCGTTCGCCGCCTTCGTTCATTCCGGTTGTCGGTTTTCGTGGTTAGTACTTTGCCATGGTTGGGTCGATCTCGTCTGCCCAGCGCAGAACGCCCCCGACCAAGTCACGAACCTTGGTAAAGCCTTGCTCTTGAAGATAAGCCTGAACGCTCGCCGAGCGTCCACCTGAACGTCAGTACACAACGAATTCTTTGTCCTTGTATGCCTCAAGCTCGTTGACTCGACTGGCGAACTCGGGTGTCGGGATCCATGCGTCGTAGTCAAGCTTGCAGATGTCGAGCTCGTTTGCGTTGCGCAGATCAACCAGATAGGGCTTGTCACCCTTGTCCATCCGCTCTTTCAACTCTTGCGGTGTGATCTTCTCGGGCTTGGCCTCTTCGGATTTGGCTTGTGCGTCCATCGCCTTCTGTGCTTCCTCGTTGGGTATGCCACAGAACTGATTGTAATCGACCAGTTCATGAATCGTGCGATTGTCGCCGCAGATCGGGCACTTCGGGTCCTGGCGAATTTTCAACTCGCGGAACTTCATCGAAAGTGCGTCAAACACCATCAAGCGGCCCTTCAACGGGTCACCAATGCCGGTAAGCACCTTGATGACTTCCAGCGCCTGCAGCGTGCCCATGATGCCCGGCAGCACACCAAGCACGCCGCCTTCAGCGCAACTCGGTACCATGCCCGGCGGCGGCGGGTCCGGGTACAGGCATCGGTAGCACGGTCCGCCCTTCATGCCAAACACCGTCGCCTGACCGTCAAAACGGAAAATGCTGGCGTAGACGTTGATCTTGCCCTCGAGCACGCAGGCGTCGTTCACCAGATATCGCGTCGGGAAGTTATCCGTGCCGTCAGCCACAACGTCGTACTCGCGAATAATCTCGCGGGC
>JAGQRE010000260.1 GCA_020425695.1 Planctomycetota bacterium | reverse complement strand
CCGATTCCTTGCGTTGTGATCTAGGGAAATCCATGCTGCGAATCCACCGACCTGAACTTGCTGCGGACATTGAACCGGTTGTCATTACAGGAATCGGGATGGTGACGTCTGTGGGGAACAGTCGCGAAGCAACGTGGGATGCCATTGCGCGAGGTGAATCGGGGATTCGATCAACGCGCGAATTACCGAACGCGCCCCGTTGCTTGAAGGTGGCGGCGATGGTCGATTCAACGCCCGAAATCCCCAAGCAACTAAAGGTTATCCACTTAGCGAATCTAGCGGCGGACGAAGCGATTTTGGATGCGAAGATTGATTTTTCGCAAATCCAGCCGCATCGATTCGGCTGTGCTATCAGCGGTCACATGGGCGATTGGCAATGGCTTCGCCAACACGCGGGGAAAGAGACCGTTCAACCTGGCGATGCGTCCAACTGGGACCAGTTTTTCCCGAATAGCGCCTGTTGGAATGTGGCTACCAAATACAATCTACTGGGGCCTCGTCTGTGTCATTCCACGGCCTGCGCCAGCGGCTTGATTGACATTATGGGTGCCGTAAACGCGATTCGTGATGATCGCTGTGACATTGCCTTGGCAGGCAGCGCCGAAGCCATTGACGAACTGTTCGCCGCAGGATTTAGTCAAATGCGAGTGCTCGCTGATACGGACGATCCGCAACAAGCCAGTCGACCGTTCGACAAAAATCGCCAAGGCTTTGTTATGGGCGAAGGTGCCGCCATGTTTGTGGTGGAACGACTAAGTCACGCGCTTCAGCGCCAAGCGACCATCTATGCCGAAATCTGTGGCGGCAAAATGATGGCCGACGCACATCATATGACCGGCTTGGACATGGAAAGCGAAGCGTTGACTCGGCTGATCAGTGAAACCATTCGACGATCGAATATGGACATCCACGAAATTGGCTACATCAACGCTCACGGTACCGGGACCATTCAGAACGATGTCATGGAAACTCGAGGCATCCGGCGGGCGTTTGGGGAACACGCCAATTCACTATGCGTCAGCAGTCTCAAATCGATGCTTGGTCATTTAGTCAACGCGTCGGGAAGTGTAGAACTGGCGCTGACCACGTTGGCGCTGCGAGACGGCTTTGTGCCGCCCACGGTCAATCTTCACGATCCAGATCCTCTGTGCGACCTGGACTGCCTACCGCTGCAAGGTCGAACGAATCGAGTGCAAGCGGCCATGAAACTGTCGTTGGCATTCGGTGGCCATTTGGTGGCGGTGGGGATTCGTCGCTGGAACGACGCTGCCACTGGATTCCAATATCCAGCCGTTGCCAAAGCGGCTTAACGTCGAATGGGACGAGTCCTTCGATTCGAATTCGTCTAATTTGCGTCTTTTTCCTTCCCCGCAATCCCCAATTTCCGGCTGTTTTGGCCGTGTTTGCCAACGCAGTTCCGAATTTTTTCTTGTAGCGTCTGTCACAAAATCTCGCTTCGTTTGTTGTGGAATTGATCTTT
>JAGQRE010000025.1 GCA_020425695.1 Planctomycetota bacterium | reverse complement strand
TGATGGAGCTACCAGCGCCGCTTGAATTGGCGGGAGTTGCGTACAGGTGGATCCAAGCCTCGGCCCGATACGAGGGCGAGGCAGTTCACGACCTGAAGAAAGCAGGGGATCGCCTGACAGTAGCTCTGACCTGCATTCCGAAGGAGAAATACAAGGAAGGTTCCTTGGATACCAGTTGGTGGAGAGGTGGGGCAGCGTTCATAGGCACCATCGAACTGACTTAGTCCCATTTGCCCATAGAGCAAACGACCTCCGGGGTGACATGGTCTGGTCGCGCTGCGATGCAACCGGCGAACAAGAACTATAAAGGGGTCAGGCTACTTTTTGTTGCCTTGTTTCTGGGGGTTTGTAGAGGAACCATAAAGGGGTCAGGCTACTTTTTGTTGCCTTGCTTCTGGGGGTTTGTAGCCTTCCTCAATGCCTCGGCCTGCCCGTTACTCTCCTGCTGATCTTTGTTGCCATGTTATCAATCGCGGCAATGGCCGGGCTGCTGTTTTCCACAAGGACGCTGACTACGAGGCCTTTCTGCGCATCCTCTCACTTGGCTGCGAGCGCCATGATATGCGCCTGCTGGCGTGGTGTCTGATGCCGAACCACTTCCATTTCGTGGCCTGGCCTCGCGGCGACGACGATCTTCCGCGCATGATGCAATGGGCGACCACGTGCCACGTGCGGCGCTATCACCGGCACTACAAAACCACGGGGCACGTCTGGCAGGGGCGCTACAAGTCGTTCCCGATCCAGGGCGGCGGCTCGCTTCTGTCTGTGCTGCGCTACGTCGAACGCAACCCGGTACGCGCCGGGTTGGTTAAGCGCGCACAAGACTGGGCGTGGTCCAGTGCTGCAGCGTGGCTGGAAAAGGGTGCGCAGGGGTCTGGCTCAGTTTCCGCACGCTTAAAGGGGTCAGGCACCAATTCGCTGCGCGAAATGGTGCCAGTCCCCATGGTGCCAGACCCCGTGAAACTCGACGGCGACTTCACGCGTGCCGCGCGCCCTATTGAAAGCTGGCTGCAACTTGGGCCGGTGAAGCGCCCGGAGCCGTGGTTGAAGTTTGTGAATCACAGAGAGGAGGCCGCTGAGCTGGAGGCAATCCGCGAAAGCGTGAACCGTGGCGCGCCCTTCGGAAACCCAAAGTGGCGCGAGAAAACAGCCGCGAAGCTGGGGCTGGATTCCACCATGCGCCCCCGTGGCCGGCCACCCAAGCGGGCTAAAAAGTAGCCTGACACTTGTTATCTCGATAAAGCCCCATAGAGCCCCGTGCGAAAGTGCGGGGGCGGCGGCGAAGGCGATGAACGCTTTGGCCCACACGCCTTTGGCGTGCCCCCGGCTTTTCAGCCGGGGGCTCTGGTGCGGCAGGAAGGGGTCAGACCCTGATTTCGCGGTGTGTGCTCGGCCGGAGACTGTGTAGTGAGTCGTGCGAAAACAGGGTCTGACCCCCTCACTTCGATTGAAGGCGCACACTCAAAGGGGTCAGGCACGCTCAAAGGGGTCAGGCACCAATTCGCTGCGCGAAATGGAGCCAGACCCCGTGCGGTCTGACCCCTTCAGTTCGGCCGGGGTATTTTTGCCGTTTCGATCTGCCCCTTCGTCGCTAAACTGGGCAGCTTGTTTCGGAGATGCGAATGAGCGGCCAACCTATCAACCCACGTCCTTACGGCGATTCGTGGGCGAACAACGCGCCCGCAGTCGAAGGCGGCAGCCTTGAAGAACAGGCTATCAACCGGGCGCACGCCAAGCTCGAAGCTGTGCGTCATGGGCGCGCAGGCGATCAAGAAGTCGGCGCTGACATGGCGCAGATGGTCCCCGGCACGATCCTCTCGCTGCTGATCGGGCTGCCACTTCTGTTGGGCGGAATCGCGATTGCCAGCAACAACGGCTTCAACGGCGGCGTTGTTTTCATGGTTGGGCTGGGGTTGGTCTTCATGGGCGTGCCTGTGCTGCTGTATTTCCAAACCCGCCCACGAAGCGCCAAGGGTGCGCTAAAGGGTTTTTACCGAGCCCTCGCCCGCAAGCGCTGGAAACGCGCCCGGTCACTGGTTGTTCAGCCTGACCTCGATAACTTTCCGCGTTTCCAGCCGATGATCGCGAATCTGGGGCAGCCCGCAAATGCGCCGCGACAGTTTCGCAGCGACTTGCAGTTCGCCGACTATTGGGAAGAGCTGCTGCTTTCAGGCTCGATGCCGTACTGCCTGGTGACGGTCCGTAAATTCAACGAAGTCAGCATTGGCCCTGACGTAATGCTGGTGAATTTTGAACTTCGCCTGATGATGAACACGCGGCTCTACCTGCTGTTGTTTCTGGTGATCGGAATCATTGCGCTGATCATTGATATGGCCACCCGAAAAACAGTCACGGTACCTATGCAGAAGATTCTCGTGCGCGTCGGCGAGGAATGGCACCTGTTCAGCGGCGAGTGGCAGGGCTACGAAGAATTCAACACCCAGTGGCTGCGAAACAATCAGTCGCGCCCAGCCGCCCCTCGGGCAGGCTGGGAATAGCTCGTTCCGCTTGTAGTGTTTGCAAGCTAGGCTTCGACCCAAGCTACCTACAAGGCTGCACGTGCGTACGATTCGTTTCATCCTCGCCGAGTATCGGGCGAACCTTCGCTGGTTCGTCATTGGCATGATTGCGCTGATCCTGGGCTCACTGATCCAGACCGTCGTCCCCATCTACATCAAGCTCGCAGTCGACGCAGCCTCGCCCGACGGGTTTCGCATTGAAGAAGGGCTCGCCAGCCGCATGGCCGTGACTCTGCTTCCGGGCGAGATGTCGGCCGACATGAGCTTCGTGCAACTGTGCCTCGGCATGGTGGTGGTGCTGTCAGTGGCGCTGGCCGTCTGTACGTTCATGAAGCGCTTCTACCTGATCCGCATATCGCGCCGCACCGAGTACAACCTCAAGAAGAAGATGTACGCCCGCCTGCAAGACCAGCCAGCCAGCTTCTTCGACAACACCCGCAGCGGCGGAATCATGAGCCTCATGACCAGCGACGTTGAGGCCGTGCGCATGATGATCGGCCCGGCGGTCATGTACATCGGCGGCACGATCTTCCTGTTCCCGGCGTCGCTGCTGATCATGTTCAGCCTGAACACGCTGCTGACGTGGCTGGCGTTGATCCCGCTTGTGGGGCTGACGGCGGCAACGATCTGGTTCAATCCGCGTGTGCGCAAATACAGCCTGCGCAGTCAGGAAGACCTTGAGCAGCTCTCGGCCCGCGCCCAGGAAAACTTTGCCGGTGCGCGCGTCGTAAAGGCCTTCAGTCGCGAGAACTTCGAAATCGAAGAGCTGCGCAACCACGGCAAGACCTACCTCGAAAACAAGCTCGGGCAGGCGCGCAACCAGGCGCTGTTCCAGTCGTGCATCTGGGGTTTCAGCGGGCTGGGCGTGCTGATCATTCTGTACTTCGGCGCTGTCGAGGTTGGCGCTGGTCGCTTCAGCACAGGCGACCTTGCAGCCTTCATTCTTTACAACCTTGGGCTGTACTGGCCGATGATTGCACTGGGCTGGGTGACCATGCTGTTCGTACGCGCCAGCGCAAGCCTGCGTCGTCTGGATGCGCTGGTGCAACGTGAGCCTGATCCGGCGCAGGTTCCCGGCGGAGATGCGCCCGCGAGCATCCGGGGCGATATTGAGTTCGAGAACGTCAATCTGCGCTACGCTGACGATCTGCCGTTGGCCCTTGAAGACGTCTCGTTCAAAATACCGGCGGGCAAAACGATCGGGATTGTCGGGCAGGTCGGCAGCGGGAAATCAACCGTCGCCAGCCTGCTGCTGCGACTGATGGCGCCGACGACGGGGCGTATCCTGATTGATGGAAAGCCGATCGAGAGTTACGACTCGCATGCCCTGCGCAGTTTCATCGGCTACGTGCCGCAGGACAGCTTTCTTTTCTCAGACACAATCGCGAACAACATCGGTCTTGCCATCGCGCCGGATACCGAGGGACGAACCGAACTCATTCATAAGTACACGCAGGCCGCCGAGTTCGAAGAAGAGGTCCGGAGCCTGCCCAAGGGCTACGACACCATGCTGGGCGAGCGCGGTGTTAACCTTTCCGGCGGGCAGAAGCAGCGCGCCAGCATTGCGCGAGCGCTCGCGGCAAACCCGACCATTCTTGTACTCGATGACTGCCTGAGCGCTGTGGACACCGACACCGAAGAACGAATCCTGCGCAACCTGAAGAAGGAATCTCGCGAGGTCACGACCGTGATCATTGCCCAGCGCATCAGCACCGTGGCCCACGCCGACGAGATCATCGTGCTGGACCACGGACGCATCACAGAGCGCGGAACCGACGCCGCACTTCGCGCCTCCGGCGGTCTGTACGCAGATCTCGCCCGCAGGCAGGAACTCGCGGCCGAGTTGGCGTAAGAAACCGTTCAAGTTATCCCCACTTGATCGTGGGCGCTGAATCTCGGATCATTCCGCCATGGCGAACACACGGGTCAAAGCACGCGGCACAGTGAAATGGTACGACGCCCGCAAGGGCTACGGCTACGCGACACGAACCGGCGCAGCCGAGGTCTTCCTGCACTACGGGGCAATCCGCAGCGACGGCGTGATTGAGTTGAAGCCCGGGCAGGAGATTGAGTTTATTCTTGAGCAGACTGACCGCGGGGCAATCGCCCACGACATTCGCGTAGCAGGCTAGCGGTTTCATAGAGCAACGGGGGCAGCCCCCTTCGGTTCGCCCGGCAGACAGCTCAATCTTCCTTCTTGGCGTCCTCTGCCTTGCCATCCGGCGCAGCTTCCGCTGACTCGGTCTCGTCTTCCGATTCACCTCTGGCATGCCTGTCCGTTTTTGCCTTCCGCAGGATGGCCGTCTGGCGCTTGCGAATCTGCTCATTGATGGTGTGCGACAGCGCGTACTGGGCCCCCGACGCCGGGCGCACCAACTCCGTAACCGGCGCCAGCACGCCACCGGAGATCACATACTTCATCGCCTCTTCGACGCTGATATCCACCTGGATCACGTCGTCGGCCGGGAGAATCATCGTGTAGCCGGTCATCGGGGCCGGCGAACTTGGTACATAAATGGTCACTGTTCGCTGCCCGATGTGATCCTGGATCGTTTTCAGCCCTGCCCCGGTAACGAAACAGATCGACCAGAGCCCGCGGCGCGGATACTCGCAAACGCCGACGGTATCGAACTCGATGGCCTTGTTGTCGGTGAAGAAGAACTCAACCAACTGCTTGGCATGCGGATAAATCGAACGAACCACCGGCACCCGCGTAACAAACCACTCCATCAAGGCCACGAACCTGCGCCCGATGAAGTTACGCGCCAGGAACCCCAGCAGCACGACCAGCGTTAATCCAAGCACGCTGGCCAGCAGATAGTCGAACCAGTTGTACGAGACAGCGCGCCCGCTGATCGGGTCGTACTCGCGCGACCACGAGTTGGCGTCCAGAATGGCCTGCAGCACGCTGCGCTCTTTGCCCGGCGGCGTCATGCCCTGGTATTCAGAGGGCAGGTCCATCACGCGCGGCGGACGCTTGAGGTTCGACTCCGTGTGGACGACTTCACCGACGACTGTGCCGTCCGGGTTTCTGTTCGGCAGGAAGTATTCGTCAGGCAGGTAGTTCAGCTCGACGTCGGTCATCTGACGCGCGGGGTAAATCTTGACGCTGTCGATGGCCTTGATGGTCAACTCAACGACGTAGACGCGAAGGATGTCCCACGCCCACGCGAAAATCGCGATCGTGATGATCGCGGGCAAAATGATGGAAAGCCCCTTGATGAACGCGCGGGCTATCGGCCCTGTCTTGCGCTTCGGTTTCGATGGCATGAAGTTTCCGCTACCCCCGTTGAAATGTAGGGCCCTTGATAGCCGCGGTCAACAGCGCTTGACCGACGTCTCACACCCAATAGACTTCCTCGATGCGTATGCTTCGGCATGACGTTCGTGATATCCCCACAGCATTTGGGCTGGCGTTCGACCTTCAACGGGTTACGCAGGCCGGTGCGGCTCTTTCGTGGACACTTCTTGTCACCATGGGCGTGTTTACGCTGCTTGCGTGGCGTATCGACGGGAGCTGGCTGTCCGTCGGCGGTGTATTCGGTGCCTGGCAACTGGTGGTGGATCAGCCGTGGACCCCAACCAAAGCCCTCGTGGCCGTTTTTGTTCTTGGCGGCTGGTGGACAGGCTTCGCATATCTGTGCGCGCCTGTCCAGCGCAGCGCCGCCATGGACATCGCCCGTGACGAGCGCGACCGTAACCCGAACATCCCGTTTCTCAGCCGGCAGGCCGCATTTGTGCCGGCCATTGCCATGATTCCTCCCGCCCTGTGCTTTCTGCTGCTGCTGTTGTGGTCGCTTTTGACATACATCCCGGGTGCGACCGGGGGCGTTCTGGTTGGCATCACGCTGCCGCTTGCCCTCGTGCTGGTCGTATTCGGCGCCAGCTTCATGGTCGTTGCGATCGCTGCCGCACCAATGATGGGCCCGGCCGCGACGATTGAGGGGCGCGATTACCTCGAAGCCCTGAGCCGCGCCATGAGCTATGTAATGCAACGTCCCGGGCGCTATTTCGCCTACTGGGCGGCGAAGATCGGCGTGGTGGCTGCTTCGCTGCTTGTGGGCGGGCTGGTGCTGGGTGTGGCCTGGGGCATGGTGTGCGGGGCCATGTGGATGGTCGGGCAGGGTGATTTGGCCATGGCCGCCATGCGTGAGGCGACAATTCAGGGCACCGGGCGCTTTGAGGGCAACGAGGCCGCCCTGACCATAGGCATGGTGTTCTGGGCGACGGTGTTCCTGCTTGTGTCGTGGCTGATGGTTGTCGGGCTGTCCTCTGACGTCCTGATCTACCTGTTGATGCGCTATCGGGTGGATGGCGTCACGTTTGACAAGATTACGGTCGCCGAAGAAGAACTGAAGAAGTTCAAAACGGCCACGGAGACCGCCGAAGAGGCGGAAGAAGCAAGAAAACGCTTCGACGACCAGCAGGAAAAGCAACAAGCCGGGCAAAAGCTTGAGAAACCTGAATCTGAGGCGCAGCCGACGGGCGCTGAACCGGGTTAAATCTGCCCAACTTCCGGCCATGACAGGCGTTAAACTCAAGCGTCCGGATTTCGAGTTTCCGGGACACAACGTTTCGTGCTGGGGTTCATCATGTCGCAACTGCTTGCCAGATATCTGATCGAAGAACACGGCGTCCGTGAGGACAAAGTTGAGCATTTGATCAGCAAGGCCAAAGAAAACGGGGACAAGCTGGACTCCGCGCTGGTCGAATCCGGCATTCTTGGCGAATCCGACATGCTGCAGTTCTTCAGCCAGCAGCTTGGGCTGCCCTTTGAGGGTGATTTGTCGGGCTACAAGCCGTACCCCAAATTCGCAGAGCGCGTGCCATCCGGTTTCGCGCGCAATTACAACCTGATTGCCCTGAACGAAGTCGGCGGAAGCGTACGCGTCGCAACCTGCCGCCCCCTCGACCTGTACCCGATGGACGAGTTGGCAAGCCTGCTGCGCAAGCCGATCGAGCCGGTGCTTGCCCCGCGCGTCGAAATCAGCGAACTGATCAACAAGAACTACTCACAGAAAAGTGAGATCAGCGACGAAGTCGAGCGCGACCTTGAAGCCGAAGGCATGCTCGAAAGCGACGTCGAGTTCAACGAAAAGACAGACATCCTGAACGTCGCGACTGCGGCGCCGATCATCAAGCTCGTGAACACGATTTTCAGCCAGTCACTGCGCATGCGCGCCTCGGACATTCACATCCAGCCCAGCGAGCACAAACTGCAGGTGCGCTACCGGGTTGACGGTGTGCTGTACGACGTGATGACACCCAGCAAAAAGCTGCAGGATGCCATCGTCGCGCGTATCAAAGTCATGGGGCGCATGGACATCGCCGAGCGCCGCCTGCCGCAGGACGGTCGCGCCAGCGTCAAGATGGGCGACGCCGACATCGACCTGCGTATCAGCACCGTGCCCACCAACTACGGCGAACGCGTAGTCATTCGTTTGCTTGAAAAGAACAACAAGCAGTTCCACCTCGCGGATATCGGCTTCATGCCGGACAACGAGGAGATCTTTAACACCTATCTTGAGTACTCAAACGGCATCATCCTGCTGACCGGCCCCACCGGCTCAGGCAAGACGACAACGCTGTACGCCGCCATCGGTAACATCAACCGCCCCGACATCAACATCCTCACGATTGAAGACCCGATCGAATACCAGATGCCCGGCGCCAGCCAGGTTGAAGTAAACGAAAAGAAGGGGCTGACCTTCGCCAAGGCGCTGCGCAGTTTCGTGCGCCAGGACCCGGATGTCATCCTCGTCGGCGAAATTCGTGACCTTGAAACCGGGCACATCGCCATCCAGTCGGCCCTGACGGGTCACTTGGTGTTCAGCACGCTGCACACCAACGACGCGCCTTCCAGCGTGACACGACTCGTGGACCTGGGGGTTGAACCGTTCCTGGTTTCGTCCTCGGTGATCTGCGTAGTTGCCCAGCGCCTCGTGCGCCGCATCTGCAAAGAGTGCAAGTCGGAGTACATCCCGGACGAGCGCGAGTTACGCAATTTCGACCTCACGACGGCTGACCTGCCGAACGGTGTGCTGCTGCATGGCGACGGCTGCGAGGCCTGTTTCAAGACTGGGTTTACGGGGCGAACCGCCATCCACGAAGTTCTGCCGATCACGGAACACATCAAGCAACAGATCGTAGAAAAGGTCGCGGCCGGCGAAATCAAGCGCGACGCGGTACAAACCGGCGGGCTGCGAACCCTGCGCATGGACGGCGTGCGCAAGGCGATCCTGGGCCAGACGACACTCTCAGAGATCGCAACGATCACCCAGCGCGACACATTCTAGACGAAATGCACAAGAAACACGGAACCGGCCTTTAGCCGGTTCCGTTTTCATTTCTGCACTGCCACAACTATGATCAAAAGTGCCAGCACTGAGACCGGAGATGTCATGTCGATAGAAGCAGGTTTGGTCCTCACCGGCTCTTTCGTGTTCGTCGGAATCCTGTTCGCGTTGACGCTAGTCAGCGCAAAGCGGCAAAAGCAGCGCGGCACAAGCATCTGGGACCCACCGCCAAAGCAGTCCGGTGTGAGTGCAAATTGGAAGTGGTTGGCCATAGGGCTGGCCGCCTGGGCCCTGTTCAGCGGCGGGCGGTTTTTCACGTTTTCGGACCAGGTAGCAGTCCAGACAATCGACGCGAACGGCGACAAGATCCACTACGAGATCAGTGTTCCTCATTCGCATCGTGTGCTCAAAGCGAGGTTCGTCCTGCCCAATGGACAACCGGCTGAAAGCGCGGTGGTAGAGCTGGATCGCCATTCAAACCAAGCGGGAATGCGTCGGAGCTACGACACACTCGCCTCTACCGACTCCGGCGGCAATCTGATCGTTCGTTCATTCGACGGTGAAGGCGCAAAATCAACCTTTGACTTGTACGTGGCCTACAGGGATGCAACCGACAACACCCTGTACCAGCATCATGCCCGCCTGGATTTCGCGGACCACAAGTTACTCGACCTGGGTCAAATCACGCTGGGCTCGGAGGGTCACGAATTGAGGCTTCGCTTGTTCTTCCATGGTGAGCCCTACCACGGACGAGCCGTTATCTCGAGCTGGGAGAATCGCAGTTCCTTCGGACTGAGACTCACCGGCACAGGCCCAGATTACCGAATTGTCGGGCTGCGCCCCGTCGTTTCCGACAACCGCACTCTGCAGGTGGAGTTGCTCGACGCCCAGTATGAGCACGGCAGGAGCGTAAGTCAGACCGTTGTGCTGAGTGCCGATGACTTCGTTGACGGCAAGGCCGATATCACGGTCAACCTGCGCTCCAAGTGACCGCACTTGCATAACCCGGGCGAAACCGGAGAATTGACGGGCTCACACCCTTCACCGGTAACCCATGGCTTCGGAGAACACCGAACAGCGCACACGGGTGACACGCTCGCTCTTGCGCGCGCGTGCGGTGCAGCTTGGCATGCTGCCGGACGCCCCGGTGCTGCCGGAGCTTGAGATCGGCGTCCACTACGAAGCCTGCGAGGAACTGGGCGGCGACTTCTACGATTTCATCCAGGTCTCCCCCACCGAGCTCGGCATTGTGCTGGCCGACGTCTCCGGCCACGGGCTCGACGCCGCGCTCATGATGGCCGCCGCCAAGAAGACCCTGCAGATCCACGGGCGCCGCAATCCTTCCCCGGCCGAGGTCTTGAAAATCTCATGCGAAGACCTGGCGACCGACCTGCCTGCGGGCAGTTTCGTGACTGTCTGGTACGGGGTTGTGAACCTTCAGACGGGGCTGTTGCGGTACGCTTCAGCCGGGCACAACCCATTTCTGCGCAGGCTGCCCAACGGAGAGATCACGTCGCACACGTCGGCGGGTGTCGTCCTGGGCTCGGCATTCGTGAACGTCATGCGCGACCGGCTGAAAGAAGAAACCCTGCAACTGACGCCGGGTGACTGGCTGCTGTTCTATACAGACGGCGTCAGCGAAGCGGCCGACCATAACGACGAGCAGTTCGGTACCGACCGGCTGAATGAGTCGTTCGCCAACGCCCCCACGGGCAGCGCCATTGAGGTGTTGCAGTCCGTTCAGATGGACGTCGAGACGTTCCGGGCTGGGCGTGAGACCGACGACGACGTCACGATGCTCGCCCTGCGCTTCAGGGGTGTAAGCGAACCCGAACTGCAACCGGCCTGGCAGCCCCATATCGAGTCGAACCTGCCCGCCCGCTCGAACAGTTTCATCGGACGCGAAGAGGAGATGCTGGCGATCGGCGCGGCGCTTGAAGAAGGGCACAGCGTCATCCCGATTGTCGGCGTGGCGGGGTTGGGGAAAACGCGGCTGGCCCTGGAGGCCGCCCGTGAAGTGGCAAACGATTACATCGGCGGGACGTGGTTTGTTGCGCTCGACAACTGCGTCGACGTCGCCTCCGTCGTTGGGGCGGTTGCAGGCGAGCTCGGGCTGGGCGGGCTGGGCGCTGATCCCGCCGCCGCCCTGGCAAACGCGCTGGAACTTCGCGGACCAACACTGCTGGTTCTCGACAACGCCGAGACCTGCATTGAGGCCCTGCGCAGCGTGCTTGAACATCTGCGGCGAGATGCGCCGAGCACCCGGTGCATCGTCACAAGTCAGCTTCACCTCGGGCAGTCAGACGAGCATGAAATTGAGATCAAGCCGCTGGCATCACCCGGCTCGGCCTTCCGCAATGTCAGCTTTGAAGAAGCGATCGACTTTGCTTCGGTCGGTTTACTGATTGACCGTGCACAGCGTGTGAAACCGGACTTCAAGTTGACGGCCGAAAACGTGCAGCCCGTGCTTGGCATCTGCGCTGAACTGGAAGGCATGCCCCTGGCCATTGAACTTGCCGCGTCAAGGCTGGGGCAACTCACGCCGGGTGAGGTCTTTCGTCAACTGCGCACGCCGACAAACAAGATTGCCATGCTTCGTGCGCAGGCGGGTGAGTCCGCCCTGCCGTACCGGTCCATGCGCGAAGCGCTTGAGTGGAGCTACGCGCACCTCGAAGACTGGGAGCAAGCGTGCTTCCGCCAGATGTGCGCATTCCGCGGCGGGTTCTTTCTTGAGGCCGCGGAGGAAGTCGTGATCGTGCCGCGCGGCAACGCGAACCGAAGCGTCATCGAAGCCATCGACAACCTGTTGCACAAAAGCTTCCTGCGGCGCGAAAGCACGCCCTACGGCACACGTTTCAACACGTACTCAAGCCTGCGCGACTTTGCTTCACGGCTGACCCAACAAGGCGAAAACGACGACTTTGAGAAACGCCACATCGCATTTTTCGTCAAGTACGCCTCGGTCTGGAACGACGCCAGGTCGAGTCGGAAACTTGTCGAGGCCACCGAGCGCATCGCCCTTGATGCCGACAACATTCGCAATGCCATGCGCGTCGCCATGGACCGCGGTGACCTCAAGTCAGCCATGCGCCTGTTTGACGCCCTCTATCATTGCCGTGACCAGCGCGGCAGCGGCAACATCCGTCCGCTGGTCAACGAATTCTGGGAGCTACGAGACAGGCTCAGCGACATCGACCGCGTACTCGTCATCCAGATGAAAGCGGCAGACGAACTCACCGGTGGCAATGCCCAGGACGCGCTGCTTCACGCAACCCAGGCCGTCGATTTCGCCGAAGAGAAGAACCTGACGACCGCGCTGATCTCAAGCCTGATGATGCGAGGGCGCGCCGCCGGCAACATGGGCAATGAGCAACGCGGGCTTGAGGATTTCGAGCGAGTCATCGAGATTGCCCAGCGCACGGGCAACGAGCGCAACGTCGGTGTTGCCCAGATCTCAATCGCAAACATCGCCAGCCGTCAGAACCGCTTCGGCGATGCCGAGCGCATGTTCCGGGAAGCGAACAAGCTGCTCGAGTCTTTGGGTGACCTGCACCAGGCCCACGTCGCGAATACAAACCTCATTATGCTGTACCTGCGCCAGAAACGCTGGGACGACGCAGAAGCTTTGATTGAGCAAACCAGAGACATCACCGAGCAAACCGGCAGCCGTGAAATGAGCGCCATGCGCGAGCTTTCGCTCGCCCGCTTGCTTGAGGGCAAAGGCCAGCCCGAGTCAGCCATTGAGCATTACATGACCGCCCTGTCCCTGTTTCAGGAGGCCGGCCACGGCATCAATGCATCGGTCACGCGTCTCGACATGGGCACCCTGTGTCTGAGCGTCGGCGACATCGACGCCGCCCGCGAAGCCGCAGCGCACGTGAAACGCTTTGCCAGCATTTCGCGCACCCAACTGCTGACGATGCGCCTGAACCGCTTGCTGGGCCTGATCGAGATCGAGGACGGCGACTTCACGAAAGCCCGCAACATCCTGGCCGAGAACGACGAGCAGACCTCCAAACGACCGGAGGCTTCGCTGAGGCTGACGAACAAGGCGCTGCTCGCGCTGGCTGAGTTCAAGTGTGGGCATCTCGACAAAACAATGAACCTCGTAATCGAAGCGCTGCCGCAGATCGAAAACGCGAAGCCGCCCATGCCCGACGTGCAGTTTCTGGCGACGGTGTTGCGCGCCCGCGTGCTTCAGGCGCAGGGCAAGCAGGCGAACGCAACGCGTTTCGCGGCCATGGCGCGCGAGCTGGCCGCGGCCAACGGCTACACACAGTACAGCATCAACTACTTCGAACGCGCCGGCATGGAGTTGCTTGACGTACCGGCCACACCCGAAGAAGCCATTCGCATCCGTGTCCGGTGCCCCGTGTGCGCCCAGCGCTACATGGGGTCGGAGGGAAGAATCCGCTCGCTGAAGAAATGCATGAAGTGCGGCATGAGCCCATTCAAGCCGCTGAAGATGCACGAAGACGAATCGTAGTCGCCGAGGTTCAGCTTGGACTTGTCGCCTGCACGGGGTACTGTCTTGCAAGGTCCACCTAGGAGAGATCGTGTCCAGTACGCAACTCGACAAGTTTGCCGCGGCCGCCATGCAGGCCTTGCTGACTGACCGTGAGTGGGAATCGGAAGAGGAACTCGCGCGCGAAGCCTACCGCATCGCCCAGGCCATGATGACGGAACGCCTGCGGCAGAATGAGTTGCCGGACAGCGGGTCGATTGAAGTGGACATCCTGGCCGAGCCGCTGGAAGTGCTTGAGCTGCCCCTGCGCATCAACAAGAAGCTGCGAGCCATCGGCGTCGAGCGCGTCAGGGACCTGACGCTGACCACCGAAAGCGCCGTCCGCAAAACCGGGCTCGGCGACGAGAGCACAGCCGAAATCAAAGAAGCCCTCCACCGCCACGGGCTAACCCTCGCCAAGACCTAGGCGGCAAGGGGTCAGACCCTGTTTTCGCCGCCAGCGCCGACACGGACCTTCAAAAGCGATCCGAGCGAAAACAGGGTCTGACCCCCTCACGATCTTTGTTCCTGCAGGCGCTGGCAATCGGCTGGAAGCCGATTGGACTCATCCGCAGGATGCGGATGCCACTAGGGCGCCCTACAAACCATCAGCCCGCTTGTAATCGCTGCGTGCTCGGGCGTGGGCTATCCTATGGGTGTGGGAGAGAAGCAATCCGGCAGCAGCCGGGCTTCCCACCCGCCGCGGGGCCTTGGGTTCTCTCGTCTTCAAAGCGGCTATCCCCCCACAGCCGCAGACGAGAACGAGCCCGCCCCGCCGGAGCGGTCAACTCAAACACGGGCGCGAAGCCAAAGCTCCGCGCCCGCCTGCCTTGAGTGTAAGATAGGGTCACATGAAAACCCCGCCAGACGAGAAGGCAGTCGAAACACTGAGCGCCTCTAGCCGCGACCGAAAGCCCGGCGGCAAGTGGCGTGTCATTATTCTTGTAACTCTGACGTTGGTGCTGCTCGTCTCGGGATCATTGGTGGCTCTAGAGTCGTATCGACAGGCCGGCATCAATGAGAAACGGGCAGAGTTCATGTTCGAGCTTTCGCTGGCCGAGGCCCGCTACGCCGACGTGAAAGACTGGCCGCAATGGTACAAGGACCAACTTCCAGCCGACTGCGTCCACGCACCATTTGAAGAGTGGGTTGCCCATTGCGAGCAAGGACAGGAAGGCCGCTCCCAACTCGCCGAAAGAATCAACAGGGCCGATATCGGTGCTGACGGAAGCATCCTCTTCGATAGTCCTGCGCCAACAGTAGCTGAACTGGAGAAGTTTATCGACGATACGGAGCAACTCTCAAGCGAAGCGGCTGAGTTGCTTCAGTACCAACACTTGAGCATTTTACCACCCTTCGAGAACGGGCTACCTTCACCCAACTGGTCGCCGAACATGGCTCTGAGGATGCTCATCCAGCGCTCTGTCGTGTTTCGGTACCTTGGACTCTGGGAGAAGGCGTGGAACGATGCGACTACGGCAATGCGCCTTTATCAACGCTGGGACTATCCAACCTCCTACGCAGACGCACTGACATCGCTCGTGATCGAGACATACGCCCACGAAACTATCTCTGCCATGGTGAGTGTACGAACACCGCCACTGGCCGTGCTCCGCGGCTGGTTGGAACAACCCTCGCCCCCAACGGACTACGGGCGTCGGCTGCTGGAGCTTGTGTACGCCGACACACCTCAGTACATGAAGGGTTTCGACGCCGATGATGAGGAGTCATGGAAGTGGTTCAGCGAGAGCACTTCATGGTTTGATTACATGAACCCGAGGCTCGATTGGGAGGAACGGAAGGCGACGTTTGCCGGCCATGTCGCCCTGATCCAGCTGTTCTCGCAGAAGCTCCGGGCTATGCGAACTGTGTTAGAGACCCCTCACGGTGACCTATCGGACCTAGACTCGAGCAACCCATTACTGAGCGGTTACACGGACTATCCCAAGCATGTGTTCGAGTTAGGCCTGCTTCGCCAGACGACAGCGTTGATGAGTCGTGTTCTCTTGGCGAGGCGTGATGGCAACGTGAATACCGTGATGGTCCAAGCTGCCGCTGACTTTCCCGATCACGAAGTGTTCATCGACGGAGCCGATACCGTGGTCCGCGTTCGGTATGGCAAAGATCTGCTTGCCCGCTTGCCCAACGAGTACGCCGACGAAGAAGAATTCTACGAAGTCTTCGAACCTGTTCGCATACCTCTGAAGCCGTGACCTGCAGCCTGCGCGTGGCCGATACAGACACGGCCATCAGTCGCAATAAATCCCACGCTGGTTTGTAACAGTCCGTTCGGCCTTGATCGGCGATCATAGTTGCATGTTAGCCACCCGAAACAGTGAGCCTCAGATTCGAATTGGGCGCCTTGAGCTTGACGGCATCAGCCGTTGGCTTGAAGGCGCGATGCAGAGATCGGCACGTGAGCAACTGGCGACGTTCTTCGTCAAGCTTCTCGGTGCTTTGGCCGTGGCCGGGTTTCTGTACGGCGTGATGTTCTTTCTCGTCATGCGGTTCTTTTTGCCCCTTGGTGACGTAGTGCTGCTGTTCCCGTTGGTGCCATTCGGCATCGGCTTCGTCATCCAGGCGTTCATCCACCGGAAAGTCCATGGCATGATGCACGTAAACGATGAGCTTGTTCGCTTTGCCGACGAGCACTCGTTTATGGCACGCGACGATGAAGACCTCGCCACACAAGTCCTCCGTTGGGCGCTTGTGCCTGCGTGGTTGTTCTTCTCGGCCTTTGAGTCGCTAGCAGACGCATATCGTCTGTCGCACACGAAACCTGAACCGGCTGCCGCGATCCTCGCCCACCTAGCTGCTTCCGACCGTCGTGTACCGATACCGGAAATCGAACATCGCTTTGCCAGCGAGCATCTGCCAACCACCATGCGTGGGCTGCTTGCTTTCCCGGGCGTACTCGTCAGCAGCCGTGAAGTACCCTGCCTGCTGCTCAGCAGCAAGCTGGGCGACGAACTAAGGTCGATGCTGTGATCTACCGTTCTGCTACCAGCGGAAACATTGAGCTACAATACGTGCCCATGCTTAGTGATGAGAGCGAACAGGTGGGCGCGTTCAGTTGGGCACAGCGCGAGAGTCTTCGTGGGTGGCTGGATATTGAGCTGACGGCTCTGGCGCGCAACCACTACATCGGTGCTTTCGTTTATGTTGTGGTTGCCATCGTCGCCAATTTCACGGCGTTCGCTTTGCTGGCCTATGTTGACTGGTTGATCTATGACTTGTTCGGCGGGGCCGGCACGCCTGGCTGGATTTTCGTTGCCTCAGCCTCGACGTTGGCGGCCGCGTATCCGTTGTACTTCTGGCGCTATCATGACACAGAGGCTACGACGCAACTTGAGTACGGCGGCGATCTGAAGATTTCACAGCGCGGGTTTGAGGCCAGTCGCGCTGACCCGACTGTCGGTAGTGGTATCGGCGGGCTTCGCGTTCTGCGCTCTGAGATTCTGCTTTACCCGGTGTGGGCGTCAGCGCAGATTCTGATTCACCTCAGACACGCAAGAAACCTGAAGTCCGCGAACCGCAGCGTTACGGCCCGCGTGCTTGAACACATTGTGCAGCGAAACCGGCGCGTTCAGATTCATGACCTTGATGCGGCGCTGCGCGAACCTGAACTGGCTGGCGTGATCCATGCGCTGGAGGGTTTTCACGGCGTCATGTTCTTCACGCGAGACCAACTCGCGATTGCACTCAATGACGATCTGGCTTTCCGGATAAAGCAGGCTGCGAAAGCTTCAGGCTGAGGCTATGGGATGATGACTCTCAAACATTGGTGTGCGCTGAGCGTGAGGGGGTCAGACCCTGTTTTCGCCCGAGTCGCTTTTGAATGTCCGTTCGTGTCGACAGCGAAATCAGGGTCAGACCCCTTAATGTCGCCACCCCTCGCTTCATGTCTCATGAACCACTAGATTCTGACCATGCGAAGCAAAGAACGCCGAATTCGTGCGTGGATCTACTACCTGCGCAAACCGTTGCGGCGGTTTCTGCCGCTGTTTGGGTTCGCCATGGGCGTCGTGTTCTTTGGTGGGCTCGCGTTCTTCTTCTTGTACGACCGCCCGCTTGGCTTCACACAGGCGATTTGGACGGCCTTCGCGCTGCTGACCGGCGAGCCTGTACTGCCGTGGCCTGCGCACTGGCTGCTGGAAATCCTGTACGTCGTGCTGCCGCTGCTTGGGCTTGTCGTCGTGCTCGACGGCTTCATTCGCTTCTCATACTACGCGTTTCGACGCGACGAACTTTCACCGGAATGGGTACGTGCCATGAGCGAAACCATGAGCAAACACGTCGTGCTGTTCGGGCTCGGCAAAGTGGGTTTTCGAGTGCTGGAACAACTTGTCGCACTGGGCGAGCACGTCGTGGTCATCGAGAAAGACGAACAATGCCCGAACATCGCCTACGCCAAGAACCACGGCGTGCCGGTGCGCCTCGGCAACGGGCGCGAAGAAGGCATCCTTGACGACGTCAACATCAAGCAGGCGAAGTCGTTGATCTGCGCGACCAATGACGACCTTGCGAACCTTGAGCTTGCCATCGACGCGCGCAAGATTCGCCCCAAGCTTCGTATCGTGCTGCGCATGTATGACCAGGAACTGGCCGAGAAAATTCAGGACACGATGGACATCCATCTCGCGTTCAGCACGGCCATGTTGTCGGCCCCGTTGTTCGCGACGGCGAGCATGGACTCATGCATCCTCAACAGCTTCTACGTCGAGAAGCGACTGCTGGTGATCGCACGTATACCGGTCAACGAAGGCAGCGAGTTGGTTGGCACGACAGTCGGGCAGTTGATCAAGACGCACCAGCTTGTCGTCGTTACCTACAAGCGCGGTGAAGGAACGGTTTTCCATCCACCGACGGACGTCGTGATCGAAACCGGCGACGTGCTCACACTTGAATGCGAGCCCCAGACATTGAAACGAATCCACGAATTGAACCGGGCAGCCGCACAAGCGTAGCTGCTATTTACGCGTCAATACCCCGCCGTCAGGTCTACGCGGTTCGGGATTTCCTCGCCCCGGTTGGCGGCGTTCAAGACACGTGCCAGGGCACGCATGCGCTGTGTTTCCGTATCGCTGACGTGCCCGCCGCGGTGCGGGCTCATGACGACGTTCTCAAGCTCATGAAACGGAAACGCGGAGGGTTGTGTCTGACCCCACTCGTCGCGCGAGGCCGGGTACTTCCACCACACGTCCAGCCCGGCCGAGAAGATGCGCCTCTCTTTGAGTGCGTCGTACAGGGCTGACTCACTGACAATCGGCCCGCGCGCGATGTTTACGACGACCGCGTCGGGCGGCAGCAGCGCGAGTTCCGCTTCGCCGATCAGCCCTTCGGTCTCGGGTGTCGCGGGCAGACACACCATGAGCGCATCTGCCTTCGGAAGCACATCTATCAGCTCATCAACCGTGTGAAGTTCGTGTTCCGGGTCGCTGTGTTTGCGACGGGCAATCGCGATCACCTGCATGCCCAGCCCTTGGCAGGCTCGCGCGACACGTTTGCCGATCTGGCCATAGCCGAGCACAAGCGCGGTTCGCCCCTCAAGCTGAATCGAGCGGTCCATCTGCCCGCGGTCCGACCAGTCGCCCTGGCGAAAGCGTTTGTCGATCGGCACCACCGATTTGGCCGCCGCCAACAAGAGCGCCATGGAAAGCTCTGCCGTAGCGGGTGCGTTGTGGTGCAGGTTGTGGACGCTGATCTCCGGGAACTCGCGCAGCAACTCGCTTGTGGACGCCGGCAGGCCGGCGAATGGAATCACCAACGTGTTCAGCACTTCGCTTGCCTTCAGCAAGTCGGGCGCCGGGCGGCCCGCCACCAGGACTGTGTAGTCACAGACTTCCGGTAACTCTGCGCCGTACGTCAGCTCAATGCCATCGTCGAGTGCTTTGTGTAGCGCCGCGCGGGCGGCATCGTCGGGTTCGTTTTGCAGATGAACGTGCATCACCGGAGCATACAACGTGTCTCCGGATCCGTCGAAACACGCAAAAGAAAGAGGGCAGACACGATTCGTGCCTGCCCTCTTTGCGATTACTTCTCGTCTAGACTTGAGCCGGCTTGTCACCCAGCCCGGCCTTCTCGGACTCCTTGAGCTTGCCAAGGAAGCCCGGCAGCTCGACGCCGGCCTGCTCGGCCAGTTCGTGCATCGGGGGCAGTGCGCCGATCAGGCTGCTGAGGAAACCAGCCGTGCCGCCCTTGCCACCGTTGCTTCCGCCGTTGCCGCCGTCCCAGACGGTGACCTTGTCGATCTTCAGGTTCTGGACTGCCTTCACCTGCTCGGCCACGAGCTCCGGCATCTTTTCGATCAAGAGCAATGTCGGGGCAATGTCCGGACGTTCGGCACAGGCCGCGACCAGCTTGTTGTAACCGTCGGCCTTGGCTTCGAGCACCTTGCGCAGACCTTCGGCCTCAGCCTGGTACTTCATCAGGATCGCGTCGGCTTCACCCTTGGCCTCGCGGCGGCGGCGTTCCGCCACAGCTTCGGCCTCGATCTCGACGCGGCGCTTGTCGATCTCTTCCTGAACAATGATCTCTTTCTCGAGGCGTGCTTTCTCGAGTTCCTGCTCTTTCTGGTAGACCGCTCGGGCCGCTTCAGCCTGGGCTACTTCGCCACGACGGCGGGCTTCAGCTTCAGCCTCAGCCAGCGTTGCGTTGCGCTCGGCGATCGACGCCTTCGAGTTGTTTTCGCCGTCGACGGCTTCTGCTTCGAAGGCCGCGACCGTAACACGGCGGGTACGATCGGCTTCCTTCTTGCCCTGGTCCGTCTGGGCTGCTTCCTGAGCCACGGCAACTTCCTGCTGACGCTGGGCTGCAGCTTCCGCCGCGCGACCTTCCGCTTCAAGGCGGGCGACCGCGATACGCTGATCTCGCTCAGCCTTCTTCTTACCCTGGGTTGCGAGGGCTTGTTCCTCAGCGACTTTGATGACTCGTTCACGGTTCTGTGACGCTTCACCGGACGCACCCATCTTTTCCTGCTCGGCCACTTCGACGCGAGCCTGGTTGATGGCCTCTGAGGCCGCGCGCTTACCGATAGCTTCGATGTAGCCCGACTCGTCGGTGATGTCTCGAATGTTTACGTTGATCACCTCAAGCCCGATCTTGTTGAGCTCAATGGCCACGTTTTCATTCACGAGGTTCAGGAACTTTTCACGGTCCTGGTTGATCTCTTCGATCGCCAGTGTCGCGATGACCAGACGCAACTGACCGATGATGATGTCCGCGGCCTGGTTGTGTACCTGACGCTCATCCAGCCCCAGAAGACGCTCGGCTGCGTTGGACATGATCTGCGGCGTGGTGCCGATACCGATGGTGAAGCTGCTGGGCACCGCCACACGAATGTTCTTCTTTGACAGCGCACCGCGCAGGTCAATTTCGACGGTGATCGGTTCAAGGTTCAGGTAGGCGTAGTCCTGGAACAACGGCCACACCAGCGCCGCGCCACCGTGAATGGTCTTGGCAGTGCCGGACCCGACACCCTTACCGAACACGACCAGCACTTTGTTACTGGGGCATCGCTTGAAGCGCTGAGCCAGAAACACGACCAGAAAGAAGAAGATCGCTATTACGACGATCGCAATGATGATGCCTGTTAGTGCCGCGTCTGCGAGAAACATATGGCCCGCTCCTTTTCCTGTGCGTGATTATTCGGTGGGACACACGCGCAATGTCTTTTCGTCCAGTCGTTCCATGACAACTATCGGCTTGAAGCTCGGAATCTCGGGTCCGTCACTTACGGCGTCGAAAGTGAACAGTCTCCCGCTGATCGTGACCTGAACCTGGCCCTTACCGGCGCCCGATTCCGGAACCTTCACATAGCACGTGCCCTTCAGCCCCTTGGCCTCGAACTTGCGCAGTGTGCCGTCATGCTCAAGTTTGCGCATGCTGTAAATGGCGTAGCTTACGCCCATTGCAGCGATGAACCCGACCACGCCGCCGGCCGACATTGCCAGCCAGGCAGGCTCAAAGCCGAGTTGGATAAAGAGCAGCGATACCCAACCGCCTACCATGAAGGTGACGATGAAGGTCATCAAGGTGAATACCTTGAAGTCCGCCGCGTCGGCGAGGTCGTGCGCGCCAATCACATCGGCGCTGTCCGTGGCGTCGAGCAACGAAGCGCTGTCGTCGGCCCCCTCCAGCCCGATAAACATCAGGACCAGACGAAGCATAAACAGAGCTGTTGAGACTCCTGCTATCCAGTAAAGTACGGTTTCCATGACTTCTGTCCTTTGCCCCCTGCGAGGCCTCTCTACAGTGCCTTCCTGCAGTTGTTGACAGAAGGTACCACAGCCCCCTCAGACTGCCGACTCCAAACCGCGCCATCTTTTGTAGCGCCGCAAGTAATTGACTTCATTGCGCTTACGGCAAAGGCGGTACGACGCCCCCTAAAAGTCAGGATGATTGACCTCCACGGCGTGCGCAACGCGCTGGATCGCCAGCATATAGGCGGCCGTGCGCCACGGCACGTTCTTGCTCTCGGCGAGGTCCTGCACTTCATCCAGTGCCTGACGCATACCCTTTTGCAGACGGTCAAACACCTTTTGTTCAGGCCAGTAGTAGCGCTGCCGGTTCTGGACCCACTCGAAATAACTGACCGTTACGCCGCCGGCATTGGCCAGAACGTCGGGAATCACGACCACGCCGCGGTCATGCAGAATCGTGTCGGCATCGGGTGTGGTCGGTCCGTTGGCTGCCTCGGCGATCAGCTTCGCCTTGATGCGCGGCGCGTTCTCAGCCGTGATGACGCTTTCGAGCGCCGCCGGTACCAGAATGTCGCAATCGAGTTCCAGCAGTTCCTCGTGCTTCACTTCTTCGCCCGGCATGCCGGCCACCTGCCCGCTCTCAAGCTTGTGCTGGATGGCGCCTGTGGCACTTAGCCCCTCCGGCGCATAGACGGCGCCACGGGAATCCGAGATCGCGATGATCGTCGCGCCCATGGTCGTCAACACTTTCGCCGCCCACTGCCCTGCGTTTCCGAAGCCCTGAATCACGACACGCTGGCCCTCCAATGATTTGCCGGTGTTGTGGTAGTAGCGATCAACGCAGTAGGCCAAACCGCGCCCGGTGGCGGAGTCGCGCCCGCGGCTGCCGCCAAAATCGACAGGCTTGCCGGTGATCACGGCAGGTTCCGGGTGCCCGATGTAATGCCCGTACTCGTCGGCGATCCACGCCATGACTTCCGGCGTCGTGTTCACGTCGGGTGCAGGGATGTCGATTTCAGGGCCGATCACGGGTGTCAGGCGACGAGCGAAGCTGCGTGCGGCGCGCTCTTTCTCGCGTGGGCTGAAGCTTTTGTAGTCGCAGATCAGCCCGCCCTTGCCGCCGCCGAAGGGTACGTTGACGACGGCTGTTTTCCACGTCATCCACATCGACAGCGCCTTCACTTCATCGATGCTGACGCCCGGGTGAAAGCGCAACCCGCCCTTGGCCGGGCCGCGTGCAAAGCTGTGCTGGCTGCGAATGCCCGTAAACACATGGGTTTCGTCATTGTCGCGCAGAACCGGTACGCTGAAAGTGTGAACGGCCTCCGGCACGCTGAGGTATTCACGCAGCCCCGGGTCGAGATTCAGTAGTTCAGCGACTTCATGAAACTGACGCAGGGCGATATCCCACGTGTTGGGCTTGTCGGGCATGCTTGGAACCTCCGGAAACTAGACCCGGAGCGAGTAGACGGCGACGCCGCCTTCGCGCCCGCAGGTCACCATGTTCATTCCGTCAGGCGAGAATGCGACGCCGCTGACACCCTTCGGGTGATCGGCGAAGGTCGCGATTTCCTCCCAATCGGGAACGCTTCTGAGCACGAGGATGCGGTCTTCCCCGGCGCTGGCCATCACGCGCGAATCAGCCGTGAAGGCGATTGACCAGACCAGGCTGGAATGGTCACGGATCTTGAGCGTGCGCTCAAAACCCGGAATCTCGTACACACGAATTGTCGAGTCGTCGCTGCCCGTAAGCAGGTAGCGCCCATCCGGGCTGAACGACAGGCTGGTAATCGTGCCGCGATGTCCCTTCAATTCAACGAGTACGTCGCCGGTCATCATGTCCCACACAACGACACTCTGGTTCAGCGTGCCGCTCGCCATCAGCAGACCGTCGGGACTGAAACTAAGCGCGGCAATACCGCCGCCGTGAACTTCGCTGACGGGCTCAAAGTCGCTGGTGTCCCACAACACCGCCGTCTGGTCGGCGCCGGAACTGGCCAAAAAGTTGCCGTCAGGGCTGAAGCGCACGCCGATTACCGGCGTCTCGTGTCCGTTGATAATGGCCGCTTCCCGCCAGGTGCGCGTGTCCCAGATTCGAACGCTCTTGTCACCACTACCCGTCGCCAACACACGGCTGTTCGGGCTGAAGTGAAGCGTCTTCACCCAGGCACTGTGGCCTTTGAGTTCAGCGATCAGCTTGATGCGCTTGGCGTCCCAGATACGAACCGTCGAGTCTTCGCCGCCGGTCGCAAACACACTGCCGTCAGGCGCGTAGGCAACCGCGTGCACCAGGCCCTGGCGCGAGTCCATGGCCTTGATGCGCACCCAGCGCCCGTCCTTGATCGGGTCTTTTTCTGTCTTGTTCTCGGCCAGCGGGCTGGTGTGAATCTGCGTCGTGCTGCCGCCCATCTGGTCGGTTGTTCCCCCACCGGCGAGCAGCGCCTTGCGCATGTCCTCAGCATCGGAGTAGCGCGCGTCGGGGCGCGACTTCAGCCCCTTGTCAACGAACGCATCCACCCATGGCGGCAGGTCGCTGCGTAGCGCGGTTGGTGGCTCGTAGTTGCCGACCGGCAGCAGCCCCGTTAGCAACTCGTAGAACATGACCGTGATTGCATACAGGTCGGCCCGCCGGTCCACATTAGCGGCGTCGCGGGCCTGCTCAGGTGCCATGTAGCCTGTCGTGCCCATGGCCACTTCGGCCATCGTGGCGTTGCTGACTTCGAAATTCTTCGCGATGCCGAAATCCAGAATCTTGAGCTGGAAATCCGGGCTGCCCGGCGGGCCTTTCAACATCACGTTTTCGGGCTTCAGGTCGCGGTGAACGGTCACTTCGTGGGCGGCCGTCAGCCCGTCCAGCAAGGCTTCAACCATGGCGACCGCGTCGTTCATGGGCACGGCCTGCCCGCTGGAATCCGCGTCGTTGATGATCTTGCGCAGCACGACACCCGGGAAGAACTCCATGCTGATGTGCCAGCGTTCTTTCCATTCAAAGATGTCGTGGGTGGCGATGATCGCCGGGTGCCGGATTTTGCGCGCAATGCGCCCTTCCGACTTGAAGCGCTCAACCAGTTCTTCGTTGTCGATCAACTGCGGGTTGATGACCTTGAGGCAGCAGAACTCTTCATCCTGGAATTTATCGCGGCACAGCAGCACCGTACCCATGCCGCCGCGCCCGAGCTCGCGCTCGACCTTGTAGCGGTCGGCCACAACGGTACCCGGGTCGTAGGACACGCCTTCGACTTCGAACACCAGATCGTCGCCGGAGTGCACGCGCCCGATCTCGTCCGGGCGGGACGACTGATCAGACGAATGTTCACCCAACGCCGCGCCGCAGTTAATGCAGAACTTGGCTTCGTTCGGGTTCTCCGTGCCGCAAGCGGTACAATTTTGCATGGTCGAAAGGCCACCATCGGTAGTGAGCCCGCGAAGTATACCGACAGCAACTTTGCCCGTCACCCCCGCCGGTCCTTGCCGGAAACGCATAAGTAGCGTAGGTTTCATGTCTTGTTTCGGTGGTCGAAGGTCGGCCGCGATGTTTCTGACAGAGGCTTATGGCACTCGTCCTGGCAAGATATTCGTCCCTGCGCACGCTTGAGTACTTCCGCGTGCCCCGCGACCTGTCGTTGCGCACAAACGACATGGTCGTACTGCGCACCAAACGCGGCGTTGAGATGGGGCAGGTAAAGTCCGAGCCCGGCGACCCGAAACTCGGCCCCAAAGACTCCGTCGGCGGCGAAGTCCTGCGACGCACCACGATGGAGGACTCGCAGGCGTTCAGGGCCGCACGCGAGACTGATATCAAGCCGCTGCGCCGAACATTCCGTGAACTTGCCAAGCAGCACAAGCTGCCGATGCGCTTTGAGTCTTCCGAAACGATGCTCGAAGGCGACAAGCTGATCATCTACTTCAGCAGCGATGACCGCGTAGACTTCCGTGAGTTCGTGAAAGACCTCGCAGAGCAGACCGGGCAGCAGCGCATTGAACTGCGCCAGGTCGGCGCTCGCGACGCGGCCAGGCTGACCGGCGACGTGGGCGTCTGCGGGCAGGAACTCTGCTGCATCAGCTACATCATCGATTTCGTGCCAGTCAGCATGAAGATGGCGAAGTCCCAGCGCATCAGCCTTGACCCCAACAAGATCAGCGGGCAGTGCGGGCGTCTGAAGTGCTGCCTGAAATATGAAGACGACCTGTACAACGAGCTGAAGCAGACCGTGCCGCAGGAAGGGCAGCCGGTTGTCTGTGACGGACGCGAATGCCACGCCTGTGGCGTCGACATCCTGCGCCAGAAGGTGACCGTTGACTGGGGCGACGGGAACCGTGAAGAACGCGACATCACGGATATCCAGTTCGAAAGTGGCTGGTCGGAAAAAGATATCCGGCGCTACCGCAAAGAACGCCGTGCGCAGATTCGCGCCGAAAAAGAAGCCCGGATCGCGGAGAAGCAGGCTCGTGCCGACCGACGCAAGGAACCGCGCACCGAAAGTACGGATCGCCGTCAGGCCCAGGACGCCGTGCATCCGGCACGCCGTGCCGTTGACGATCCGTCCACCGGGCTTGCACCGCCTGCGTCCGCTACGAGTGCCGAGCCCGATACCAAACCGGAAACGACCACAGAATCCGGCACTCAGGGCGAAGCGCCCACCACTGACAGCAAGGCCAGCGGCGTGGTCGGCGCGGACAAAGAAAACGCAGCTAGTGCAGACGGGCGCCCACCACGCAAACGCCGCCGCGGAAGGCGCCGCGGGAGACGCAGGAAGCCGGGCGAGGATGGAAAGCCCGGCGACCAGGGCGGCGGCTCAGACGCCTGACGATTATCCAGACTGGGGCGGGTACTTCGGGTGCCCGCCCTTGCTCATGTGCAACAATGACTGTGGTTTCTTCGTTTAATTGAAATCACGGGTTGATTCATCCGGCTGCGGAGGCCAAAACACCGCCATGACTGAGCTTCAACGACCAATCTACATCACGACGCCGCTGTACTACGTCAACGACGAGCTGCACATCGGCCACGCCACCACGACCATCTACGCCGACACCCTCGCGCGCTTCTGGCGCGATTGCGGACGCCCCGTGCTGTTCCTGACCGGCAGCGACGAACACGGGCAGAAGATTCACAAGGCCGCCACCGCCGCAGGCACCACGCCGCGCGGGTTTGCGGACAAGATCGTCGGCAAGTTCGCCGAGTTGTGGGAGAAGCTGGACGTCCAGCACGACATCTTCATCCGCACGACCGACCCGTTCCACGAAGCGGCTGTGCAGAAAGTTTTCGAGCGCCTGAAAGAAAACGGGCTGCTGTACAAGTCGGGCTACAAGGCCCTGTACTGCGTGGATTGCGAAACCAACTACACCGAGAAAGACCTCGTCGACGGCAAGTGCCCGGTGCATAAGACGGCCCCACAGAACGTCGAGGAAGAGAACTACTTCTTCAAGCTGTCCGAGTTCACCGAGAAGGTCAAACAGCACATCGAAGCCAACCCGGACTGCATCGTACCTGAGCCACGCCGCAACGAAATTCTCGGCAAGCTGCGCGAAGGCCTGAACGACACAAGCTTCACGCGCGTGCAATTCGACTGGGGTGTGCAGCTTCCGTGGGACGAAAAACATGTCATCTGGGTCTGGGCCGACGCGCTGGTGAACTACATTTCCGCGCTGGGCTGGCCTGACAACGACCGCTTCCCGACCGACGAGTTTGAAGGGCGCGCACGCCACAAGCACGCGACGCCCGATGGCGTAAAGCCATTCGAGTACTGGTGGCCTGAGGCCGTGCACATCGTCGGCAAAGACATTCTGTGGCACCACAGCGTAATCTGGTGGAGTGAACTGCTGGGTGCGGGCCTGACGCCGCCGAAGCAGGTTTTCGCGCACGGCTGGTGGCAGGTTGAAGGCGAGAAAATGGGCAAGTCCCTGGGCAACGTAATCCGCCCGGGTGATATCGCTGACAAGTACGGCCGCGACTCCCTTCGCTATCACGTTCTGCGAGAAGGCCCCGCACGCGGTGACGCTGACTGGCGCCATGCCAGCTTTGTAACCCGCTACAACGCGGACCTCGCTAACGGGCTCGGCAATCTGGTGAACCGCTCGCTGAACATGCTCAACAAGTACTTCGACGGGCAGGTTCCGGCTGAGGCCGTGTTCACCGACGCCAAACTTGAGGGGCTGCGGCAGGACTTGATTGCCCACGTGAACGATCTATCCGACCGCCTGCTGGTCGCCGTGCGAGCGTTTGATCTGGACGGCGCACTTGAGCAGATCTGGGTTCTGGTGCGTGAAGCCAACCAGTTCGTCAACGAATCCGCACCGTTCAAGCTGGCCAAGGACGAAACCCGCAAGCAGGACCTGCAGGCGAGTATGCACGCGCTGCTTGAGGTCGTTCATGCGCTGGCCTACGCGATCAAACCGTTCCTGCCTGACGCAGCGGCGGGCATTGCAAGCCAGTTGAACATCGACCTTGGCGAGCGCCTGCCGGCCGCACTGAACTGGGGGCGGTTTTTGGCCGGTCACCAGATCGGCACCCCGGCGCCACTGTTTCAACGTCTTGATGAATCGGTTGAGTAGATGTCCGAGCCGAACGACGAAACAAACGCCACGCCGGATGATGCCGAAGACGGGCTCGAGAATGACGTCGAAATCGATGTCGAGGCCGGGTTGCTGAAAGTTCGCCGTGCTGACTCGCGCTATCGTATGGCGGCCTATCGTTTCGTGCTGTTTGAAGGCATTGAATACACCCTGCGCCAGCATCTGGGTGTGCCTTCCGGCCAATACAGGCACATGAACGGGCGCGAAATCGCTGAGGGCTTGCGCGGGCTTGCGTTGCGTGAATTCGGCCCGCTGGCCTATGACGTCTGGTCGTGGTGGGGAATCAAAACCACCCGCGACTGGGGCGAGGTCGTGTTCAACCTGATTGAACACGGGCTACTGAACGCCAACGAAGACGACTGCATTGAAGACTTCGATGACGTCTACGACGTGCAGCAAGCACTCAAGCCATCACGCGCAACGGGCTAAAACTGGGCGATCTGCGGGTCATAGGCCGGGCCGAGCAGCGCGGCCTTCAGATCTTCGATTGCCTTTGCGACATCCTCGCGCGTGTCGAACTGAATCACGTTTAGTTCCTCGGAAGCTGTCGGCGGCTGAAAGCGCTCTCGGGCTGACTTCAACAGGTCTGCGGTCGCGTCGCTAACCCTTGACGGGTCAAGCTCGCGCTTATTCATTCGTTCGCGCACGATTTCGTCCGGCGCGTCGCAATGGACGAACACAACGTGCCCGCCCATGGCTTTCGCGCCCTCGACAGCGCCGGCACGAAACTCGGGCGTTGGGAACTGGGCATCGAGAACGACGCCGGGCGCGTCCCCTACCGCTGCGTTCAGAGCGTCGTAAACCGCTATCGCCGACTCATCCGTGTAGGCACTTGCGGGCAGGCGGGCGTCCGGCGCGACTCCTGCGATTCGTTTGCGTTCCACGTCGCTGTTCACGACGCGCCAACCGAAGTGCCGCCCTATGGCATTCGCGACCGTGCTTTTGCCACAGCCCATGATGCCCATCACCACGACGACGTGCGGCTCGCGCGCGTGAAAGTCGCCCAGCGCGAAGTAGTGCGCAGCCAGCGCGCGGGCCCGGTCTTTCTGGGCTTGCGGCACCTCGGGCTCGTTCAACTGCAGCGCCGTCACTTTGGCCATCACACAAGCCAGGTGCGCCTGGTAGTAGCGACGCAGGTTTTCCGGGTAGTCGTCGCCCGCAATCTCACGGTAGGCATCAAGCACGTGCGCTGAGATGTCGAAAGCGCCGAGCGACTCAAGCCCGGTCGCCAGGAACGCAACTTCGCACAGGGTATCGATGCGCCGGAACAGCGGATTGAACTCGATGCAGTCTGTAATCACCGGCGTGCCCTCGACGAAGGCTATGTTGCCCGGCTTCAGGTCGCCGTGGGCATCGCGGATACGGTCCTGTTGTACGCGCGTCTGAAACACTTCATGGTTAGCTTCGAACCAGCCGCGCAGCAACGCATCCAGACGCTGCCACGACTCACGGGACAGGCATTCCGGCACGTACGATTCACACTCGGCGATGTTCGCGACTGTGTTGTGCCGCAGGTTTTCCGGTAGCCCGTTGGCCTTTACTTCGTCATTTGCGGGCTCGCTCTGATAGGTCGTCACCAGACGCTGCATCAGGCTGATGATGTCGTTCTCGCCGAGGCGCCCTTCACGCATCAGAATCGGCAGCCATGCGTGGTCGGGTATGCGCTGCATGACCACGCAGTAGTCAATGACATCAGGCGCGGCGCTGGGCGGTAAGTCGTCGCGCAACTCGCCGACGTGCAGCTTGCTGTTGCGCGCGCTAACTTCTGCGACGCCGAGGTAGGTGTCCGGCGCAAACCGGCGGTTCAGGTGCAACTCGTTCAGGATCATCTCACGCCGCAGCGCCAGCGTGGAGTAATCCAGAAACGGGAATTTAACTGGCTTCTTGAGTTTGTAGGCGCGCTCTCGCGTCAGCAGCACGAGGTTCGCATGGGTCTGAATCTCGCGCTCAACAGGCAGATCGAATGGCAGGCCGGTGTGGTGCATGCGTGCCCTTCTAGTAAAGCGCAAAGGCGTTAGCCACGGATTGCACGGAGTTTCGGGGTCAGACCCTATCGAAGCTCCGCGGAGGAGATGACTACTCGTCACCACCGACTCGTGGAACATCTTCCCAGCTCAGCGAGCCTGCTGTCTTCTCGTCCAGCGAGACGATCACATCCGAACCGGGCGCGAAGTCTCGCCATCCGGGTACTCGGTCAGATGCGTGACGATGCCATCCAGGATTGGACGCCTTCCCTTCTTCGATAGCATCCGCCGCTTCGCTTAGAAACTGGGCGAGAAGACGCAACTCTTGGGGCTTGAGCGAAATAGTTACCTCACTCAACTCAAGAAGCCCGGCGTCGCTTATCTCTCGTTTCGAGTATCCGTAGATCATCAGCAGTCTCCGTGTAGTTCCGTGCAATCCGTGGCTTAAACAAAAACCGGCGACCCGTAGGTCGCCGGTTTACTTGTTTCGTTTACTGCCAGCCGGGCTGGCGCTTTTCTTCGTCGTTGAGGTCGATCACCTTGGCGTGAACGACGATCACGAGGTTGAACTGTTCCTTGTCGCGACCCTGGCGCTTGAACAGTATGCCGAGCAGCGGGATATCACTGAGGATCGGCACGCCGCTTTCAATCCACTTGTCGCGCACGGTCTTCAAGCCGGCGATGACCACCGCGCCGCCGTCCGGCACGCGTACGGTCGTCTGCACCGTCTGAAGCTTGATCTCAGGGATCTGCAGAGTAACCGAGCTGGTCGGGCCGAGCGTCGTGGTGAACGTGGGAATCGGCAGCACCAATTCGGCGACCGTCGGCTGAACTTCAATCGTGATGAAGCGGCGGTCGTTGCTGACCGTCGGCTTCACATCAAGAACCATACCGTCGAGGATGGTGTCGACCACCGGGTTGGCGATCGCCGCCGTGGTGGCTGTCGCCAACTCAAAGTCGCGAATGTACGGGATCTGGTTCACGATGGTGATGTTCGCGCGCTGCGTGTTGAAGGCGCTAAGGCGCGGCGCCGTAAGCACGCGGGCCTTCTTGCGCTTCTGCACAGCGACGATGACTGCGTTGATCTGGGTCAGGTCAACGAAGTAAGCGAACTGCATCGCAAAGCCACCGGTGTTCGTCAGGACGTTGCCGAGCGCGTTGTCGTAAATGTGCTCGAAACGACCACGGATGTCCTGGTTGAAGTTGACCGGCGGGTTACCCGGGTCCTGATTGTTGAAGAAGATACCTGACGACGGGTTGGCCGGCGCAATACCGCCCGAGCCGTTGTCGAACTGGCCACCGGCGTTGTCTTCCGGGCCGGTCGTGACGTCTTCCAGTGTGGTGTTGGCCTGGTTCGGCACCTGGGCCGGGCCGCCGTTACCACGGAAGTCGATACCGAAGTCCTGAAGGTAGTCGTCCTCGACGCTGATGAAGCGAACTTCGATGTTCACCATCAGGCCGGCGATCTTGCGAAGCTCGTCAAGGAAGTCGCGCAGTTCAGCCTGTACCTGCGGGCTGTGCGTGGCGACAAGCTGGCCGCCAAAGAACTTCAGGGCGTTCGGCTCGTCCCATGTGTCAGGCGCGACCGATTCCGTTACCAGTTCTTCAATCCGGTCGATGTCGAGCGTGCGTTCGCTCTCGTCCGGGTAGATGATGCTTGGGCCGCGGCTCTGGTCGTCGGCGGGAAGCAGACGAAGCTGCGGGCCAACGAACTCCTGAATGTTGAAGGTCAGGTCGCGAACGTCATGAACGCGCGTTACCACTGAGCTGGCATCCGGCTCGGCGTCTTCGCCAACAACAAACAGCACGCCGAAGCGGAACTGCGTCATCAGGTCATAGTCGGTCAGGATGATGTTCAGTGCGCTGCCAAGCGGAATGCCTTCCAGTGCAACATTGACCTCTTCGTCGCCGCTGCTGTCCTGGGCGTCCGCATCGAGGCGAATCGGCACACCCGCCTTGCGCTGGATGTCGGCGATCACGTTCGTGAGCGTTTCCGCTTCGTAGTTCAGCGGCACGATCTTGGAATCAAGAGCGTTCTGGATGCGCTGGATATCCGGGTCAATCTTGACCGCATCCTGAGCACGCGAGCGACGAGCACGGATGCGCTCGGCCAGCAGCCCGGTCGGGTAACGCAGCGTCGTGGTCTGCGGCACCATGGCTTCGCGAAGCAGGCGCAGGGTTTCCTGGTAGCCGGCAATGCGCTTCTCGAAGGTGTCGCGGTTCATCTGGATCAGGCGACGGTCAGCGATCTCGCGCTTAAGGTCGTCGGCCTTGCGGAACTGCGGGTCAAGGTAAAGGATGCGGTTGACGATGTCTTCCGCGGTGCGGAACCGGCGCAGCTCAAGGTTGTATACAGCCTGGCGCCACAGCTCGACGATCTCTTCCTTGCGGCGGTCTTCCTCGGCCTGGGCCTGCAGGTCGCGCATGCGGCGTTCGCGCTTCAGGGCTTCTTCTTCAAGCGCCTTGCGCTCGCGCTGCAGTTCAACGTGTGCGCGGTCGAGACCGGCACGGGCGATGGTGTCGTAGTCGCGCTTGAGGTCAGCGCCGTACGGGGCGTACTTCACCAGTCGGCGAAGCTTCTCCCATGAGTCGATGGCTTCTGCCCACTGACCGCTCTGCTCGAAGTCTTTGGCTTCGTCGTAGGTGCGCGTTGCCTCGATTTCGTACTCTTCCTGCGCGGCGGCCGGCATGTCGGCCCAACGCGGGGCGACGGACTGGCCTGTCGAAAGCAGGTCGCGTACTTCGTCAAGCAGCTTGACGACGTCGCTGGCGTCTTCACCCGGCTTCAGATCAAGCGCGCGTGTGAAGTACTTTTCGGCTTCCGCGAGATCGTTGCCCTTCATGGCAACTACGCCACGGTCTTTCAGCCACTTGAACTCGACGTCGCGTCGACGATCGTTGTCGAACACTTCGCGCGAGTCTTTGTCGCCCTTTTTGACGTCAGCGCCGCGCACGGTGGCGTCGACCTTGTCGCCAGTGTCGGACATGCCGGCGGTGCCGGTCCGTTCGCCACCCGGGTTATCGACTGAGTTGCCGGGGGCGCCTTCACCCTCACGCTCGTACCCCTCGGGCACGTCGTCTTCGGCTGTCTCTTCAGCGACGTAAGTGTCATCTTTGGGCTCAGCGCTGCGACGGTCCGCATTGCCCTGGAATGGCATGACAGAGCAGGCCGTCCCAATCAGGCAAACGACAGTAAGCGCGAGCAATAAACGAAGGTTCCGCAATGTGACTCTCATTGAGCGTAGTCCTCACCTTGGGGTTCACGACAAATGACAAGACGGCAATCAGCCGGGGGCCATTGTCGTAATACACCAGGGGAACCAGGGGTTCGCAAAAATCGGGGGTAACGAGAAGGTTAGCCAGTCCGTAGGGCCCGTCAAGCACGAAAAATGGGGCCCGACCGCCACAATCAAGTCATGAGTTTACCATTGGGGGCTGCAAAAGCGCTGTGATTTTCAGCAATCTCGATCACAGCGCTTTTGCATGCATGCCAACAGTCACTTCAGGACGTTTCTAGCGGCGATGGTTGTCGCCGTTGATACCGATTCTGCCACCGTTCAAGCGGAAGGTCAGGGTCGAGCCTCCGCGAACAACGACCATCGTCACACTGTCTTCGGCTGTCACGGACTGCACCTCTTTGACCAGATCTTCCATATTGGTGATGGTCACACCGTTGTACTGGATCACCAGGTCGCCCACTTCAATGCCGGCCTCTTTGCCCTGATAGCCATCGGCCACCTGAGTGATCTTCACGCAGTTGGGCGGGCCCAAACTCAGGGTTACATTGTTCGAGCCGAGACGCAGGCTGGTGTTGACGTAGCTCTGGGTGCCGTCCTGCGCATAGGCCATCACGTAGTACTCGCCCTCAGGCAGGAAGCTGATTTCGCAACGGTTGTTCTCGTCAAGCTGCGCATAGCGGCTTACATAAGAACCGGACTTGCTGTCCGTCTTGGACACGGTGATCGTGATCCCGTCCTTTGATGTCAGCTCAGGGGCGATGTCGACGACGACACTGACGGTGCATAACTCATCAATCAAAGCGTCCTGCGTCTGTTCGCCGGCGACGAGCGTCAGGTCCTGCTTGTACAGAACGTCGTTCTGGTTGAACTCAACACTGAACACGTAGTCACCCGGCTGCAGCCCAGTGGCCGTGTAGGTGCCATCCTCATTCACCGAGAAATACTGCCCGCCCTGCTCTCTCCATTCACTACGCTTGCGCCCTTCTTTCTCCTCAAAGTTCGCGCCCTTTGGATTGATGCGGACGTACAGATTTGCGGGCACCTTGCCACTGCTGGATGAAACCTTACCGCTAAGAGATGCCGGTTCTTCGAACAGAACATCAAATGTATTCAGCCCCGGCAGAACGGTCACTTCCATCGAAGTTGCCGGATAGCCGCTGGCCTGTGCGTTCAACGTCCAGGTGCCTTCCTTGACGCCGATGTATTCCAGTTCGCCCTGCTTGGTGACGGGCAGTTGGTTGACCTGCGCATAGGCGCCGGACTTGTCAACGAACCAGGCGTAGCTCAGCGGCACGGTCTTGCCGCTTGCGTTGCGCGCCGTGAGCTTGACCCGGTTGCCGGAGTCGAGTTCAAAGTCAGCGAAGTTCTCGCCGCTGTTGATCGTCATCTCGCGACTTGTCGTGATCGTTCCGTAAGTGGCTGAAACGGTCCACGTGCCGGGGCGAAGGTTCTCGATGCGATAGCGACCGTCGGCATCGGTGTAACCCGAAACCGCGCCGTAGTAGGAAGGCCCAGCGCTACGGTCAGTCTCGACGAATTTTTCTTCTTTCATCTTCTTCAACATCTTCACGTCGGAGAATGAGCGTCGGCTGGACTCCAACCTCTCCAGCGCTTGCAACTCGTCTACCAGGCGTCCGTCGAGGTCACCCTCCCAGTCGCCGCCGCGCCAAGAACCGGTTGCCTTGGCACCGGCGCCGTTGACCATTACGGTTACGCTCTGCATGGGCGCGCCGTCTGATGATGTCACCCGACCACTCAGCGAAGCGCCGCGAACGAGCTTGATCTCGCAATCAGCGGGCTGCTTCTTCAGCTCAATGGTGTTGAGTTCGGACTGAATCCAACCCTTGGCGGATACAATGATCTGAGCCTTGCCAAGCTTCCCACGAATGCGGAACTCGCCGTCGCCGTCGCTGAAGTTCGCCGATGTCACGTACTGAAAGTAGCCCTGCCCCGAGTCGGAGTTCACGGTCACGCTGAAACTTGACGGCAAGTCGCCGCCTTCGCAGACGATCGAGCCGTTGATCAAGACCGGTACATCAAACTCGAAATCAACAAGCGTTCCGGGGCTGGCCGTGCGCTGCCCCTGGCCGATTTCCGGGTCATTCACGTTGATGGTGTAGCTGTGTTTTGAGTCCAGCCCGCTGAACTCGAAGTGCCCGGTGACATCTGTGAACGCCACGCGGGTGTTTCGCTCAAGCTCATAGAAGTAGCGGTCGTAACGCTCACGTGTTTTGGCGGGGTCGGAAACGTTCCAGTCAACGGCCGGCAGGTCAGCCTGCGTGCTGATCGCCGTAACCTTCATGCCATCAACAGCGGTGCCGTCGCTCAGCCTTACGCTGCCCTTGAGAGTGGCGTTGCCCTTGTCGTCGGGGTCACAAGCGACTTGCTCAATCGGGCCAAC
>JAGQRE010000259.1 GCA_020425695.1 Planctomycetota bacterium | reverse complement strand
ATTTTGAAAAAATTTGAAAAAATTCTTGGATTGATGTTGAAAAATAAAAGTTACTATCATATGATATAACTCACAATGATCAAAGGTGTGTCGAACGGCGACACAACAAATTTTGTCTTCAACCAATTGTGGTTGTAGAATGAGAAAGGATGGCTATCATGGCTAACAAGAAAATTTTCAAGAGCCCAAGTGTGGCTCAAAAGGTTCCTGCTGCAAACGCAGTAAATGACGCTGGTGGTAAAGCATACAAGCGTGAGGACAAGCAAGCATTGGCTCAAATCGCTTGCACCAATACCTTCAATGGCACATATTACGCCTCTGCCGATCAAAACTTGGAATTGGCAAAGAAAGCCGCTTTGGCTTTGAAGAACGACCCAGAATTTTTGGCAAAAGTGGCTGTGTATTCACGTAACAAGGGATACATGAAAGATATGCCAGCATTCTTGGTAACTCTGTTGGCGGATTTGGATACCAAGACTTTTCGCAAGATCTTCCCAATTGTTATTGACAATGGAAAGATGTTGCGTAACTTCTGTCAAATGGCACGTTCTGGAGTTTTTGGAAAGGCTCGTAACCTTTCTTCTGGAACAATTCGTCATGCAATCCAGCAGTGGTTTGATGTGCGTGGCCCATGGGCACTTTTCAAGGCGTCAATCGGTAACGATCCGACCATGAAAGATATGCTCCGTATGGCACGTCCACGTCCAAACACTCCGGAAAAAAACGCATTGTTTGGATATTTCTTGGACAAAGATGTTGCAATTGAAAAATTGCCGCAAGTTGTTCGAGAATATGAAGCCTTCAAGCGTGACAAATCCTTACCAGTTCCAAATGTTGATTTTCGTATGCTGGATTCGCTCGGCTTGAGTGACGATCAGTGGAAGGAAATCGCACGGAATGCTCCTTGGATGATGACTAGAATGAACCTCAACACATTCCAGCGTCATGGCGTTTTCAAAGACAAAGAACTTGTCAAAATTGTTGCTGATCGACTCAGAGACAAAAAACTGATCGAAGAGGCAAAACAGTTTCCATATCAGTTGTTTTCCGCATGGAAGGCAATTACAAGCAATACTTCTGAATTGCCTTTTGAAATTCATGAGGCTGTACAGGATGCAATGGAATTGTCAATTGATAATGTTCCGGAAATCAAGGGACAGATCTATGTTTGCGTAGACTGCTCTGGATCAATGGGAAGTCCTATCACAGGATACCGACAGGGATCTACATCAACAGTAAGATGCGTTGATGTGGCAGGACTGATTGCTTCGTCAATTGTTCGTAAGAACAGATCTGCACAAGTTTACACTTTCAGTCACAATGCTGTAAAAGTGTCATTGAATCCAAGAGATACTGTTATTACCAACACTTTAAAGCTTAACAAAGCTGGTGGTGGTACAAACATCTCTGCTCCATTGAGAGATTTGAATGCCGCAAAAGCCAAAGGCGATGCTGTAATCTACATTTCCGACAACGAATCGTGGTTGGATCGTGGTGGATA
>JAGQRE010000258.1 GCA_020425695.1 Planctomycetota bacterium | reverse complement strand
CAAGGTCCGGAGTTGCCTTCAGCTATGGTAAACTGGCCGACATACTTATGGAGGCTCGGCGATACGACGAAGCGGAAACTGCTCTCAAGGAAGCCTACACTCCGATTCAGACAGAATTTGGCGAATCGAACTCGGCGACGGAGCACCTTCGCACCAAGCTCGTCGAGCTGTATCTGGCGCGGGATAAGCCCGAACTGGCTCGGAACTACTCTGTCGACAACGCGCTCAAATAGTTGAGCAAATCACCGACCTGATCCTCCGACAGACCGTCGAGTAGACCGGTCCACATCATCGACTCGTCCACGTCGTGTGTCGATCGGATGTCGCGTCGCGCTACGCGGGTGATGACGTTTCCGATACCTATGACGGCAATCGTCTCGTCAGATGACTCGACAATCCTTCCGAGTAGGACCTCCCCGTTCTGGCGAGTAATTCGTGTAGCCTTCATGCTGGGTTTGATCCGCATGGACGGCGAAGTTATTTCCTCAAGCAGCTCGGTTCGCGAGTAATTGCTGCCAGCGTACTTCAAGTTCGGGCCGAGAAGCTCTGTCTTTCCGTCGACACTGTGACAGGCCGAACAGGCGAGATCTGCGAAAAGCTGTCTTCCGCGCTCTACGGATTGCCCGGGAAGTACTTCGCTGCGGCTTCGCGTCGGCAACTCGTCGGAGGGTTCAACCCAGGGAGCCGGAATGATTCGAAAGATGGCACCATCCGGCTCTCCGAGATTCTGGTACCAGTAGTCCGTTTGTCCAACCTGCGTAGCGTACAAATCTCCGTTCGGACCGAATTCCAGGTCACTAAGCTTGGCAAGGCCCGTTACAACCGGAAACTCGGCGGCGTGCGCTTCGAAACCCGACGACCCAAACCCGACAGGCGACGAGTCGCGTTTTTCCGAGAAATGTATCCGCCCGATTCCGCCCCGCCTCCAGCGCTCGCCGGGCCCGTAGAACGAAACGAAGAGGTCGCCATCGCTGCCAATGGTGAGTCCCGATGGCGCCACTTCAGTCCGCAAGTCAAGCATCGGTCCCGTGACTGCGGGCGACCCGAATTTGGACGGGTTGTGCCCGTAAAACGAGCCTTCAACGGCGTGATTGAGTTCTTCGGTTGGATTGCCGCCGCCCTCATTGTCTACGAAGAGCAAGGTGCCATCGGTCGTACGGACCATGGCGGGCACAGATCGCACGCCTGTCGCAAAACGTTCGGCGCGGGATCCGTCTGCGCTTACATGCACAATTGAGCCGCGCAGTCCCTCAGGATCGGGCGATGCGCCCGCGTTCCACGAATCTGTCGTCAAAACGAAATAGAGCGAGCCGTCGCCGTCAAAGGTAAGTGCCGATGTCCACTCGTATGGATGGTCACTGAACGGGATCTTGTCGAAGAAGACCCAACTCGAGTCCGATCTCCCGTCACCGTCAAGATCGATGTAACTACGTATTTGCTGTGCCGTGCCGACAAACAGTACATCGCCGCGAAAGGCCATTCCGGCCGGCGAGCGCAGTCCGTCGTCGCGCACATCACAAAACAAAATGGCAGCATCTTCGA
>JAGQRE010000257.1 GCA_020425695.1 Planctomycetota bacterium | reverse complement strand
GAGCGAACGATGAATCGATTCAAGTTGATGGCGATGGCAACCCTGGCGGCGGGGGCCTTTGCACTGGCAGCCTGCGGAGGCGCGAACAACTCGCCGGCGGCAGGTGGAAACGCCGCAAACGCGCCCGCAAACACGCCTGCCGACAATTCGTCGGCAAAGGGAAACGGCGGCGAGGACAAACCTGACGAGAACCCGGAGCCCACAGAGTTCGACACAGCCAAAGAGCGCGAAGCGGTCATTGACGAGGCGTGGGGGTACCTGAAGGGGATGTACCAGAAAGACGACTCGACCATGGACGAGAACGCCATCGGCATTCCCGGTGGTTGGGGCCCGAAGTCCATGAACATTCCGTACACCGCCATGGTGTTGCAGTCAGTGCTAGGGACCAAGCACTGGAAGCCTGACCAGGACATCTTTTCAGAGAGCGTGAACTTTCTCGCCGAAAGTCAGGAGCAGAACGGTTCATGGAGCTATGCGCCTTCGAATGTCATGCCCGAAGCCAAGGGGCAACGTGCGGTTTACATCACAAGCATTGTCGTTGAGTTGTTCTCGAAATTGAACGGCGTGGACAGCCCCTGGAAAGGCAAGCTTGACGATGCCATCGCGAAGGGGCGTGAGTACATTGTGCAGTCGCAGGTCGGCAACGCGGACGGACCCGCGCCGGACTATGACCCTAACAAAGTCGGCTTCGGCGGTTGGGCCTACAGCAAAGAGGAAATCGATCACGCTGTCGGCGAGAAGGGTAAGCCAGCCTCGAACATGAGCACGACAACCTATGCCATTGACGCTCTGCATGCGTGCGGCGTTGAGCCCGGCGACAAAATCTTCAAGGATGCGCTGACCTTCCTGAAGCGCAATCAGAATGCCGGCGAAGTCCAGGACGAGGGCTTTGAGGCGATGTACAAAGACAAAAAGATCAAGATGGCGGACAAGGGCGACCCCAATTACGGCGGGTCGATCTATAGCGAAGAGACCAGCAAGTCGGGCGTGCGCGAGAATGAAGACGGCACCGTCACGCTGCTGAGCTACGGGACGATGACCTACAACCTGCTTCGTGACTATCTGTTTGCGGGTTTGAAGAAGGACGATCTTCCGGTGAAGCTTGCGTGGAGGTGGATTCAGCGCAACTACACCGTCAGCCACGTGCCCGGCTATGAAGATTCAAAGGACTATGAACAGGGCCTGTACTACTATTATGTGAGCATGGCCAAGACGCTGAACGCACTCGGCGTTGATCATGTCGAAGAGCCGGATCGAGGGCTAAAGCACGACTGGCGTGCTGATCTGGTCAAGGAACTGCAGAAGCGCCAGAAGGGCGACGGCAGCTGGGTGAACTCAACCAGCCGCTGGCAGGAAGACAGCCCGACACTCTGCACCTGCTATGCGCTGATTGCCTTGCGCAACACTGAAGAGTAGTTGATATCCTTGTAAGGCGGCAAAGAGACCCGGCGCGATGTTTGCGCCGGGTTTGTTATTCGCGGATGCCGCCGGCGCGCTTAACTGGTTTGTAATCTTCGGACTTGCCGCGGGCGATGCTTAGTGTCTGCCAACGATCACCAAGTTGTTCACGCGC
>JAGQRE010000256.1 GCA_020425695.1 Planctomycetota bacterium | reverse complement strand
CCCCTGCCGCGTATTCCGGATCAAGCCTCGGCCACTAGTTCGAACAGTGTGATTTCAGGCGGGCAGTTCAGCCGCACAGGAAGCCAGCCACCGGCGCCAGCGTTGACATAAAGGCGTCTGCCGTCATGTTCATAGTGCCCATTATGGTAGTAGTCGATCGGCAGGATCGGCGTCAGGGCCGCGTCGCCGATTCGCCCCAGCTTGATTTGTCCGCCGTGAGTATGCCCGCTGAGCATCAAATCGATGGGGAACTCGCGCCCTTCGAAGAAATTGCGCGGGTGGTGCGCGAGTACGATACGCGGCGCACCGTCGTCTTTCATTTCACTGGTGACGATCTGCAGGCTTTCGCGAGTCGTGCGATCCGCTTCACCGCGCCCCTCGTAATCGATGCCGCTTAGCCACACGCGGTCACTGCCGAAGTCCAGCGCCTCGGTTTCATCAATCAGCATTCGCCCGTTGTGCGCGCCCAACTCTTCGATGATCTGCTTCACGCTGCCGCTTCGGGCCGTGTAGTACTCGTGGTTGCCCATGCACAGGTACACAGGCCCTCGCTTTGGCTTCAGCCCGCCCACAAGAAAGTTCGCGAGTTCAAGTTGACTGATGTGGTTATCCATCAGATCGCCGGTAATCACATGAATGTCGGCCCCGAGCGCATTCATGGCGGACTGGAACTCCGCCAGGCGCTCGCGGTCCATGTAGCTGCCGATGTGCACGTCGCTGATCTGCGCAATCGTCAGGCCGTGCAGGTTCGTCATGTCGCGCCGTACCGGTAAGCGCAGGCGGGTCACGACAGGCGCGGCGTGATAGCCGGCGACACCGGCACCGGCCACTACAATCGCTGCGGCCGGCAGCGCCAGGCCCACACGGCTGATCAACTTGCGGCGGTTCTCGTCTATTGGTTTGGGTTCGGTCTTGCGCAGCTTGCGCACTAGATTGCGGATCTCTGCAGGCCCCACAATCACCAGATGCAGAACGGCATAGGTCCACGCGGCAAATTGCGCACCCATACACAGAATCTGCGCCCACTCGGGCAGCAGGTCACGCACGAAGCGCATGCCGGACCAACTCGCAATTGCCATCGCAAATGAGGGATGCAGCAGAAGCAGCATCACCACACCCGCAATGATACCGAAAAGGCCGCCGCGTTTCGGAAACGCCAACTTCAACCGGCGGCGCAAAGCCAGCCAGATAAACAGGTTGATGATCGAAGTAACTATGCCACCGAGTTGGAACATCTCACATCTATAACGGGCAAGCACGAACAGACTTCCCGAAATCCGCTGAAAGCCGCGCCGCTGTAACTAGTGGGCATATAATGGTCTAATGTGAATGTTAAGTGAGTGTATTGCGTACACTGAGGACCATGCCATGGCTGGAACTGTGATGCCCTCCCCGATTCGGGTTGAGGAAAACGAAGCTGAAAACATCGCGCGCATTCAGGAAATCAAGGCTGAACGCGGCGACTCATTGATCATTCTGGCGCACCACTACCAGCGCCTGGGCGTGCACCAGTGTGGCGACGTTGTTGGTGACAGCTACCATCTTTGCAAGGCCGCTGCACACACCGAGAAAGCGCGCGACATCGTGTTCTGCGGCGTGCGCTTCATGGTCACCAGCGCGGCCGTGCTTTG
>JAGQRE010000255.1 GCA_020425695.1 Planctomycetota bacterium | reverse complement strand
TCAGCCTTCCTTGCAGTCTGTTCCCAAGGAACACGCTAAAGACCGTGGTGAAGATGAAGGGGCTGAAGTTAAAAATCCGGAAGCCAAGAAACAAGATCAGAAAGCCTCGCCCAAAAAGAAGCCTCCAGTCCTAAAACGAATCAAATGAAGCGCGCCCACTACGGTGACTTATGCGCCTTCACAATACTTGGGCCTTCCCCAGCAGCAGAATCAGTATCTTCAGAACTCTCAGGACCGAGCCTTCCCGGCTGAAAACTATCGAAATACGACTGCGAAAGTGGACACCACCGTTGCTCCTGGGTAGCTATAGTTGAAAGCCTATCCTCCTCAAGATCATAGAGGAGCGAATACGCCACCGCCGGCACTTTACGAACGCTCAAACTGCTCCCTTCTGGAACAACCCCCATGCCAAGAACTTGATAAGAAGCGAACCGAAGCCTCCCTAACACGTCATAAGACATTCGGTAGAGGGGAATCTGAAGCGATTTATCAACGATGAGGATCTCGTGAGAGAGCTCCCGATAAGGGTTTTCTGATTCAAGAACAGTAACCATGACCTTTCTTGGAACAAACCTCTCATTCATCATCCATCGCACTATCCGTTCGCGATTTCCCGCTGTTTGTCCGAAGAGAAGCGGAGCAGCGCTGCGTAGTGGGGTCGGGGAAAACTTTACACATCCATCTTCGCTGACGGCACCAACAACGTTCTTATCCAAAACAAAGGGGATGAGATATTCGGCCTCCTCTGCCTCGACAACGCGCAGGCCATCCGTCTTACGTGAAATAAAGCCGAGATCATCAAGGGACACGGCCGTACTTAAAAGTCGATCTTCACGATTCTCGGGATTAATCCTGCGAACATGTTTCAGCGTGGGTGAGAAAGTCCAAATTCCATCAACAGAGCTTCCTAGTGGACGAATGGTGAGCCATTGCAGCCCTTCGGCTCGAACCCCCTGAAATAAGGTCACCCGTTCCCTAAAAACTTGATTCTTATCAAAAGACTCAAGGACCGTTGGATACACCCGGATGAACTCTCCTTGATACTCTGATCTGTCTCCACCGATGTTCCATGTACTCAGTTGAAAATTCACTCCGTAAACACCGAGAAGGCTCCAATACTTTTCAAATTGCCAAGCACTAACTTCTGATGCACCAATTCCCAATGCACCGTCCTGCTCCGGTCTCTCATCGAACCTAAAATCTTTTGGCAACTCTGGTACAACTTGGACTTGGGAGCCATTCGCAGAAAGATAAGTAGCGAAAGGCTCAGGAAGATAAACCGCTTGCGAAGAGGAATCTGAATCAGAAGAGGAAGTGAGGACCGATCCTCCCTCTACAACTGAGCCATCCTGAGCTAACGCAAAATGGCTTACCCCCAAAAAGAGAGCACAAAGAAGAACTTGGGAAGGGAGCTGAAGCCGCAAAAAAGAGCGCAGAATAAAAAAAACTCCCTGCAACATCCCAACGAGACTACGCATGCCAACAACCTTAAAATGGGTTGGCTTCGATCTGACGCATTTTCGCCATATGCTCTTCATACATAACTTTGGCGCCCTTATCTTCAAGATCCCGAGAACGCTGCATGAGCACTTCTTTGTCCTCAATAAAGAGACGAGGATCGGGATCGTAGCTCTCTGGATGCAGGCCAGTATCCATCCGTATAGCATCAACCGGACATGCCTCTACGCAGTATCCGCAATAAATGCAGAGCAAGGTGTCGATC
>JAGQRE010000254.1 GCA_020425695.1 Planctomycetota bacterium | reverse complement strand
GGGTTTTCGGGGTCGTTGGCTTCTTCCAGCTCAAGCGCCAGGTGGAACTTGCCCTTGTAAGCCGTGTAGTAGCCGGCCTTGCGCAGCATGTGCCCGAGTGTTGGGATGTCGGTGGACATGCTGGATTGCCACGGCGTGTTGACGTTGTCGAAGACGCCGGTGTGCTGGATGTGCTGCCCGGTGTAGATCACCGAACGCGAGGGCGAGCAGACGTTGGAGGCGATCTGGTGGTTCTCGAACGCCACGCCCATGCGGCGCAAACGCTCACGTCCCGGCGCCGGAAACGGCCAGCGTTCGAACCAGCGCTCCTGATCAGCGGTGATCAACACGACATTGTAAGGTCCGTGTGATTTGTCGTCCTCTGCAGGTTGCGGCTTGCCCGAAGTCGCGCAACCAGCCACGGTGGCCGCAGCGAAGGCCGCCGAAGACTGCAAGAAAGTCCGGCGCGAACGATTGGTGGATTGGTCGGGCACGGTGCGTCCAATAGGCAATGATCCAACCAAGGGATTCTAAAGCGCGCATTCGACTTCGCACGTGGCTTTTTTCCTGTCCTCTTGCAAGGACGGGAAGAGGCGGGGCGATGGTATAGGGGTTCGAATGCAGGGGCTTACGGATAGGCGATCAACAGGGCAACATTAGTGCTAGCCACCGGCGTACAGTCCGAAGTAGAACGTCACTGTGTTGCGAATGGGGATCTGGAAATGGCAGACCTGCCAAAGTTCAACGACTTTCTGTGGCCAATCATAGAAGTATTGCGTGCGAAGGGGGGGTCCGCCAGCAATGCAGAGATCGATGATAGCGTCGGGGATCTGATGCAGTTATCAGAGGCACAACTCGAAGTCCTTCACAAAGGCGGGCCGAGAACGCAGGTCGAGTACTTTATTGCATGGGGGCGAACCTACCTAAAGAAAGCCGGCTTGGTTACTAACAGTGCCCGCGGGGTATGGGCACTGACACCGACAGGTCGCGAGGTTGGCAAGGAAGAAGTGGAGGCGGTCAAGGAACAGGTTAGGCAGCAATATCGGGACAAGACTGTCAACACAGGTGAAGCCGACGACGACGATTCTGAAGGTGGCGACGCCGAGGATGAGTGGAAGTCGATGTTGCTGAAGGCAATGCTTGAAATGTCGCCCAGTGCGTTTGAACGGCTGGTTCCAAGGCTGCTACGAGAAGAAGGGGTTGAGTCGCTACACGTTAGTGGTGGGTCCGGAGACGGAGGGATAGACGGGTCTGGCAAGATTTACTCCTCACTGTTCTCAAAGAAAATCTACTTCCAGTGCAAGAGATGGCGGAGCGCCGTTGGTCCGGCTGTGGTTCGTGAATTCCGTGGCGCCATGCACGGGCGAGGGGCACACGGCATGATCATTACAACGGGTACATTCACAAGAGAAGCTGAGCGAGAGGCCGAGCGAGATCCTGAACGTCAGATCGACTTGGTGGACGGGAACCGACTGTGCGATCTTCTCAAGAAACACAGCATAGGGATGACCGTAGAAATCAAGCAGGTAGAGCAGATCACGGTCGACGAGGACTTCTTCAAGGCAGTGTAGTGTGGGTGTTTGAAGGTCTGCCCTTCGCTGGCGCTCCGGGCTCCTGTTTACGGATTTCGTTTGTCTAGCCCAGGCCGCTGGTGCTCATTTGCAGCAGTGGGATAATTACGGCTGCTACGATGCCGCCTACTACTACGGCCATGAAGACGATCATGATGGGCTCGATCAGCCCGGTCATTCGGCTGATGGAGATGTCGATT
>JAGQRE010000253.1 GCA_020425695.1 Planctomycetota bacterium | reverse complement strand
ACCTGGTTGACGACAAGGTGCACGCCCGTGCAACCGGCCCGTACAGCCTCATCACGCAGCAGCCCCTGGGCGGCAAGGCGCGCTCGGGTGGTCAGCGCTTCGGTGAGATGGAAGTCTGGGCCCTTGAGGCGTACGGCGCGGCCAACATCCTTCAGGAACTGTTGACCGTGAAGTCGGACGACGTCGAAGGGCGCACCAAGATTTACGAAAGCATGGTCAAAGGCGAGAACATCCTTGAGCCGGGCACGCCGGTCAGCTTCGACGTGCTGGTGAACGAGGTGAAGGGGCTGGCCCTGAACATGTCGCTGTACCGTCCGGACGGCAGCATGGTCTCCGATCTCTTCAAAGAGTAGGGGACATGAGTGACGAATCGTCACTCCACCGAACGGGATAGTTGGCAACCAAGTGAAGACACCGCGGTGAATACCGCGCTAACAGAGGGAAAAGGCAAATGCCGGAAGCTCTATACGATAAAGTAAACGAAATCGGTTCAGTCGGAATCATGCTCGCCAGCCCGGACGACATTCGTTCGTGGTCGTACGGCGAAGTGAAGAAGCCTGAAACCATCAACTACCGCACCTACCGCAGCGAGAAAGACGGGCTGTTCTGCGAGAAGATCTTCGGCCCTGAAAAGGACTACGAGTGCTTCTGCGGTAAGTACAAGGGCATCAAGTACAAGGGCATCGTCTGCGAACGTTGCGGCGTGAAAGTCACGACCAGCAAGGTTCGCCGCAAGCGCATGGGTCACATCAATCTGGCCGCGCCCGTTGCACACATCTGGTTCTTCAAGGCCATGCCGTCACGCATCGGCGCGCTGCTGAGCGTGAAAGCCAGCAGCCTTGAGCGCGTGATCTACTTCCAGGACTACATCGTCATCGATCCGGGCCCGTCCGAGTTGAAGCAGAAGGAACTGATCAACGAGGAAAAGTGCCGTGAGATGCGCAACCTGTTCGGCGACCAGTTCAAGGCCGCGATGGGTGCTGAAGCGCTGTCGATGCTGCTGGCTGAGCTTGACCTTGAGGAACTCAGCACAGAGCTACGCCGCGAACTCAGTGAGACCAACAGCAAGCAGAAGCAGAAGGACCTGATCAAGCGCCTCAAGACCGTCGAGTCATTCCTGCACTCGGGCAACGACCCGCAGTGGATGGTTCTGGACGTCACGCCGGTGATTCCGCCCGACCTGCGCCCGCTGGTGCAGCTTGAAAGCGGCAACTTCGCGACGTCGGACCTGAACGACCTGTACCGTCGCCTGATCAACCGTAACAACCGTCTCAAGAAGCTGATCGACCTCAACGCACCCGAGGTCATCATCCGCAACGAAAAGCGCATGCTCCAGCAGTCTGCAGACGCGCTGTTCGACAACAACCGCTGCCGCCGCCCCGTACTTGGTTCGCGTAACCGCCCACTGAAGTCCCTGACCGACATGATCAAGGGCAAGCAGGGGCGCTTCCGTGAGAACCTTCTGGGCAAGCGCGTCGATTACTCGGCACGTTCGGTCATCGTGGTTGAGCCGGAACTGAAACTTCACCAGTGCGGTCTTCCCAAGAAGATCGCCCTTGAGCTGTACCAGCCGTTCATCATTCGCCGCCTGCGTGAGCTTGGCCTGGCCGACACCATCAAGTCAGCCAAGAAGATGCTTGAGCGTCGCGACGAAGAGGTGTGGGACATCCTTGAGGAAGTCATCGACAAGCACCCGGTGTTGCTCAACCGCGCACCGACGCTTCACCGAATGGGCATCCAGGCCTTTGAGCCGGTGCTGGTGGAAGGTAACGCCATCAAGATCCACCCATTGGTCTGCGGTGGTTTCAACGCCGACTTCGACGGTGACC
>JAGQRE010000252.1 GCA_020425695.1 Planctomycetota bacterium | reverse complement strand
TCCCGCTCTGTTCATCGTTGGCCAAGAGAACATTCGGCTGAGCAGCCGCATAGCGTCGCTAACGCGAAGACGAGAACTACTGGCAGCGATGTATCGGACCCTCCAGAAGAAGCAAATCGATGCGAATGCGTCCAGAGAGAAGGCGGCAACCGACCTAGCCCGTGACTGCGGAACGATGCTAGGTGTCCGGGACTTCAGGGCACCGAACCTCAAAGGGCTCGCGCAGGGCTTAGCAAACCCAGTCGAAAATTTACTCGACGAAACCGAGCTGCAAGCGGCGGTCTCCCAGGCACGAGACCAAAGTGAATTCACGCCATTTCGCAGTTTTCCATTGGTGGTGGCGCCCCAGACACTTGGGTTTGCCGATGTGGTCAAGTTGTTGAAGGAGGCGCCACAGCAGAACGCCATCAAACGTCTGACAGAGGCCTCTGAGCTAAGCGACTGGGTGCACGCTGGCCTGCGGTTCCATGAGCACACCACCACTTGTGCATTTTGCGGCGGCGACGCCACGCAGGAGTTGGAGGCATACGCTAGGCACTTTTCCGATGAGTATCGCCGCCAGCATGCGGCTATCCAGGCCGCGATCGAGCGTCTAGAACAACCAAGAACGTTGTCGAACTTCCCGCACGAAAAAGATTGGATGCCTGGCGTGCGGGCCAAAGCCCGAGAAGCGCTGCGTCGACTCGAAGCGTGGGGCGCAAGAGAGAAAGAGGTTCGATCAACTTGGGCTCGAATGCTTCGCGAGAAGCTGGCGAACATGGACGCAGCGCTGTCTTTGGAGGCTGTTGAAGATCAGGCGTCCGAGCTGGAAGCGATCGTCTCAGAACTCCAGTACGCGAAGGGCGAACATGACCTCGCATGCAACGAATTGGCCACTACGCGCCGGAATGCAGCTGAGCGGGTGAAGGCCCATTTCGCAGCTCGGTATTTGCTCGACCCGGAGGCAGCGGAGGTGCGCGAATCACTTAGTCAAGTGAGTGCAATTTTGGACCGGGTGCAGAGGATCGGTCTGAAGATCAAGGCGCAGATGGAGGCGGCGCATGCCGAACTTCAGCGTAGCTCGGTTGCGGCAAGTCAGATCAACAACCTCATCAAGCGACTGCTCGGTCCACGTATCGTCGTCGAGCAGGCCCAGGACAAACGCATCCGGTTCATACGAGAAGGGCAGCCGGCTACCAACATGAGTGATGGTGAGCGGACTGCTATCTCGCTTGCTTACTTCCTCACCAGCCTGGGGCAGAACGGGCAGCAGCTTGAGGATTTAATTGTTTTCATCGATGACCCGATTTCAAGTCTAGATGCCAACCATATCTATGACGTGGCCCACCTACTTATCACCAGCTTGAAACCCTGCCGGCAACTTTTCGTTTCGACGCACAGCTCGGAGTTCTTCAACACCATAAAGCAGGATTGGGCTGAACGTTCAGGGAAGTTCAGGAAGGAGCACGCGGCGTTCCTAATCCATCGGGAGAGTGAAGGCATCAGTCAGCTCCTGGAGCTTCCTGCGCATTTGGCGAAGTTCAGATCCGACTACCACCACGTCTTCTACTGCCTCAGAAAGTTGCAGGTAAGCACCAGCCAGGACGTCGATGCCTATCTAAGTTGCCCTAACTTGCTTAGGAGGTTTCTGGAGATGTATCTGGGATTCAGGAGGCCCACACCCAAACCGTATGTGACCAAGCTCGACATCTTGTTCGACGACGAAGTGGAGCGTGGAGCGGTGGCAAGGTACGTGGACGAAGGGTCGCACAGCGCTTCGACCCTTCGCCTTCTGGAGTTTTCGGATTTTCCTGCGATGTCACGAGGGATGGTGGAGCGCGTCATGCGTGCGA
>JAGQRE010000251.1 GCA_020425695.1 Planctomycetota bacterium | reverse complement strand
GAGCCGAGCAAAAGATTCGCAAGTACCTGGTCGACAACAACTACATCGACACGGTTATCCAGCTGCCGCCCGATCTCTTTTTCGGCACCACCATCGCCACCTGCGTGATCGTGCTCAAGAAATCGAAATCGGACAACGCGATTCTCTTCATTGATGCGTCGAACGAGTTCGAGCGGCGCGGCAACAAGAACACGCTCACCACCGCGAACCAGCAACGCATTTACGACACGTTCGTGGCGCGGGCAGACGTTGCGCATTTCGCCAAGCTCGTGTCGAATCCTGACATCGCCGAAAACGGCTGCAACATCGCGGTGTCATCGTACGTCGAGCAGGAAAACACCGAGGAAGCGATCGACATCGTGGCGCTGAATGCCGAGATCGCCCGCATCGTGGCCCGCCAATCGGAACTGCGCACCGCCATCGACGCCATCGTCGCCGACCTGGAAGGAGCGCAAGCGTGAGCGAACTACCATCAGGTGAAATCTTGATTTACCAGCGCGAGGATGGCGATTCCGGTCTCGAAGTCCGTCTTGAAGGTGAGACCGTTTGGCTAAGTCAGCAGCAACTTGCAGACCTTTTTCAAACATCCAGATCCAATGTCGTTGAACATATTCAAAACATCTACGCTGAGCGCGAACTAGATGAGGAGGCAACCTGTCGGGAATTCCGACAGGTTCGAATCGAAGGTTCACGCAGCGTAACGCGAACTATTCCTTTCTACAATCTCGATTTAATTATCTCACTAGGCTATCGCATCAAGTCCGGCGTTGCGACTCGATTCAGAATTTGGGCAACTGAGCGCCTGCGTGAATACATCGTGAAGGGCTTCACGATGGACGACCCCAGGTTGAAGGAGCTCGGCGGTGGAACTTATTGGCGCGAACTACTCGAGCGCATACGTGACATTCGGAGCAGCGAAAAAGTCCTCTACCGCCAAGTACTCGATCTTTACGCCACTAGCATTGATTATGATCCCAACTCAAGCGAAACAAGCGAATTCTTCAAGACCGTGCAAAACAAGCTCCACTTTGCCGCGCATGGACACACGTCCGCAGAGGTGATTGCGGAACGTGCGAATGCCGACCACCCGAATATGGGTTTGACATCGTTTTCCGGTGATCGTCCACGGAAATCAGACGTGTCCGTCGCCAAAAACTATCTTAACGAGCAGGAGCTGACCCGATTGAACACGTTGGTTTCTGCGTACTTTGATGCGGCCGAGTTTCGAGCACAAAATCGTCAGCCTACTCAAATGAAAGACTGGATTGCCCACCTCGATCGGCTAATCATTGCCATGGATGCCCAAACGCTTGTTGGAGCGGGCACTATCAGTCGTACAGCGGCTGTGGAGAAAGCGGAGGGCGAATATGCCAAATATCGCGCTCAATTGGACTCTAGGCAATCAGATGTCGAGAAGGCATATCTCGACACTGTGAAAAAAGCGCAAAAGCAGATTGAAGGCAAGAAGCAGTGAGCCGGCTCGACGACCTGATCGCCACCCTTTGCCCAAACGGCGTCGAGTTCAAGAGTTTGGGAGACGTCGTTAGAATTCGGAACGGCAGCGACTATAAGCAGTTCGGTGAAGGATCAGTGCCCGTCTACGGAACAGGCGGGATCATGACGACCAGAGATCGGGCGGTTCACCCGGGGCCATCGGTACTAATTCCAAGAAAGGGTTCGCTAGACAAGCTCTATTTCGTTGACGGACCGTTCTGGACTGTTGACACGATCTTCTACACGGAGATCGGCCCGCAGATTGAACCGAAGTTCTTTTACTATCTGCTTGCCTCAATGCATTTAGAGGAACTCAACCAAGCAGGCGGAGTGCCCAGTCTCACACAATCGATTCTCAACCCGTTGCGCATTCCGGTGCCGCCGATTGAGGTGCAGCGCGAGATCGTGCGCATCC
>JAGQRE010000250.1 GCA_020425695.1 Planctomycetota bacterium | reverse complement strand
CGCAAGTCCCGGCAGCCCGCTGCACTCTGCGATTGTTGCGGCCCAGGGCACTGCCCACCAGACCGTGACGGTCGCCATGTCGATTGCTCACGAAACCAATAACCCGAATAACAACTGGCTGAATTTCAACTATCTGTTCAATCCCAAAGAGCAGACCACGCTGAACAATGACGCCGACAGCCCCTGGGGCGGCGCCGACAATTCGACCGGTGCGTTCGCTCCGGCGTTGATCACTGTGCCCGAACCGAGCACCGTGGCCCTGCTGGGCGTTGCCGGCTTGGGTTTGCTGGCTGCCCGTCGTCGTCGCTAGTCGACCCGACGCCTTGTGATTGATTAGCTGACGCCGCACCCGCGGGCTTCGTCCCGCGGGTGCGGATCTCATACTCCGGCCATTCGGAGCCCTGCTACCCCAGCGCAATCGCTTATTCCTTGAGCCATCGCGCTCGTGCAGCAACTTATTCAAAAGTCATCGGGCGACGCGGTTGCCGGCAGTTCGCAGCCGCACGGTAGCCGCAAAGAAACGGAACTTGGATTCTCCCCGAATACGTACGACAGGCGTCACCTTCATGCGTCACACACGAATCAGAGATCTGGCAATTATTGCGACGACCGTCGCCGCGTTGGCCCCGCCCGCGCTGGGTCAACTCACTGAGTTCAATTACAGCGGCCCAACCGGCGCGCAATCCTGGCAAACCGCCAGCAACTGGGGCGGCGGGGGCTTTCCCAACGACCCGCAACATGTCGCTAATCTGTCGCAAGCCTTGGCCGGCGACCTGTCGATTGATCTGGGCGGCAGCGGCGACGTGACGGTCGCGGGAATCAAGATCGGCGGCACGGCCGGCGCTGTGACCACGAACATCACCAGCGGCGGCGCCACGCTGCGATTTCAGAACACCTACACTGAGGACCTGGCGAACGCGGACTTCAGCAAAAACGCGATCGTCAACGGCCAGGACTTTTTGCTTTGGCAACGCGGTTATGCAAAGCCCGTAGAGAATCCCGGCACCAACAACACCACGGGCGACGCCGATCTCAATGGGACGGTCGATGGCGTTGATCTGGGGATTTGGGAAGAGAATTTCGGCAAGAACGCCAACGGGTTGCTGGGAGGCCGTCCGCAGGTCATCACCGGCAGCGTCGCGGGATCGGTCAACACGATCACTGCGCCGATCTACATGGTGCATGAGATCGTCGAGGTTTTGGGGCCCACCGATTTGACGATCACCGGCAATATTTCCTTCGAGAATGACGAAGCCGTCGCCGACGACAATGTGATTGACTCCTCGATCAGTTCTCTGACGCGCGGCACGACGCTGACGCTCAACGGCACAATCGATTTGCAGAACAAGTTTGACTCGCTCAACGGGCGTTTTGGCCTCAACACCTCAGGCGGTTCCAACGGAACGCTGGTCGTCAACAGCGTGATTAGCGATGGCGCGACGACCAGTTCCGTGCAGATCGGCGTCGCTGCCAACGGTTTGACGACGCCGCTCAATACGGTCGTGCTGAACGCCGCCAACACCTACGGCGGCAGCAGTTGGCTGAGCCGCACAAATCTGATTCTGAATGATCCCGCAGCGCTGGGAACGGGCACGATCCGCCACATCGGCCCCGCCAATCAGTTCGGCTACAACATCATCGCCGGCGACGACAGTTTGGTGAACGGCGAACTGGTGCTGGCCAACGACATGATCGTAGGGCAATGGCAGTCCTTCCGCGGCGACAATTCGATCAGGATGACCGGCGATATCTCCCAGACGAATAACCGCGGGTTTGCCAATCTGCTGATCGACGGGGCGACGCTGACGCTTGATGGCCGCCTCAATATCTGGGAAGACGACGAGGCCCTCGAACGGGAATTCGAGATCGAAGGCTCGGGAACGACCATCATCACCGGCGTGATTCGCAG
>JAGQRE010000024.1 GCA_020425695.1 Planctomycetota bacterium | reverse complement strand
CGCCATAGCTGCCTTCCTTGCCGTCACGACTGCCTGCGATGCGGGCGTTGAGATAGCCAGGGTCGTTCACACGAAGTGGACGCCCGTACTGGTCGATGCAGTCACCGACCATGTAGCGACGTTGGGTCAATTTGCCCCACATTTCATCGCTGTCATTGTCCACGAGATGCGCGCCGTCGGGCAATGTATCGCCCTGGCCGTAAACGCCTGCGAAAGTGTTGTCATCATAGACTGCAACGTAGCGCATGGATTCCGAGCGCTCGCCGCCTTCAAGGGTAACGACACGGTAAGGCACGCAGCGTGGGCCGCTCAGATCCGGCGCAGTAAGTTCACGCGCAAAACCGATCTGGCGCTGGAAGTCGGACAACGGGTGGAGCAGCATTACGCTTTCGTTGATGAAGCCGTAGTTGCCCATCCACTCGTACAGACCTTCCTTCTCAGCGATCTTCTGAAGCACTGAGTGATCGCTGACTGGGTAGTAGGTCTTCTTCATGTTGGCACGACGCAGCGCGATTACCTCGTCGTCGAGCACAACGTCATCCGGGTCGTCCGGGTAGCTGTCGTCGTACGGGTCCTTCTCAATGTCACGACGGAACACGTCGAGTCGGAAGTCGAGGTGGCAATCAACCGGCACGCCTTCAAGGTCCTGCGTGATGCCAGGGCCTGTGATCTCGCGCGGGCCGGGCGGATTGTCCGGATCAACTTCACTGGTGTCGATGCCAGGAAGCTCGGTTTCCTTGATGTTGCGCGTATTGTCGTTGATGACGCGAAACAGGACATACCAGTACTCGTCACTGCTGCCGTCTGCGTGGTTTACAACAATCCGCTTCGGGTCCTGCAGGTCGATCTTCAGTTGCCACTGAGGATCATTCAGTTGGCGCTCGGCCTTCTCAATGAACTTGTCGTAGCCCTCTGGGCCGTAGGGATCAGGCCCCCCGAAACGCCCATCGCGTTCCGAGCGGTTGCCCTGCTGCGGATTATCCGCGCCCTGGTGCGACTCGCGGGTTCCCTCTTTGGTGAGGTCGTCCGAGGCGCCATCAGGTACTTCCTTCAGGGATTTCTGCGCAATTGACAGGTTGAAAAAGACACCCAACACCGCCACGATCGCGAGTGCGCGAAAAACATAACGCATGCGAAACTCCAGGTTTCGGAGGCTGCAAAAAGACACATTCGGGGGAGCCAGAATCTTAGACGAAGCCCCAACAGCGTCAAGGCTTGCGCCTGTCACAATCCATACACGGCTTTACAGTTTTCACGTTTCCCGTCGAAGGACACTTCACGGACAAAATGCTCTCGAGATTCCGCAAAAAACCTAGAACCTTCTTTCCGCAGATTGCGTCGAACGATCAGCGGACAGCACAATCGTGCTCTATTGGTATGAAATGCTTTACATATTTGACGTTCGGAGACATTCATGTTGACCAAACTCACTCGAAAACCACTGCTGTTGAGCCTGGGCAGCGTCATTCTGCTGGCGCTGACATGCCTCATCGTCGGCGTCGCCTATGCAGGTGACAAACCCGATGACCTGGCCGAAGGTGACAAGCAGTTCGAGGAAAAGAGCTATCGAAAGGCCTACGAGGCATACGAGGCCTACTTAAAAGAAAACCCGGAGTCCGAAGATTGGTTCCGGGTCAAGTTGCGTATGGGCCATTGCCAGGCGCAACTCGGCAACCACGACAAGGCCGAAGTTGAGCTGGTTGAACTGGCCGACAAAGACGGGCTCAGCGACCTTGAGCGCGCCCGCGCGAACTATCGCCTCGGGCACTACTTCGCCAGCCGCCCGCACAACTACTACGAGAACAGCAAGGGCGAGAAAAGCTGGGGGCGCTGGATCGCTGACTCAAGCTATCACGACACCCAGCGTGATGACGCCGAACGCGCTAAAGACCGCCTCGCCAAGTCATTCACGCTGCTTGAGCCCAAGGCCCGCGAAGCCATGAAGCAACTCGGCGACGACGCCGAGGCGCTGGCCATGGTCGAGGAAGCCTACAACGCAGGGCTCGACGCCGCGGCCGCCCTCCACACCTGGCAATACCAGGGCGGGCAGACACGCAAGTCGATCGACTACTTTGACGTCAATGAGCAAAAGCAGACCTACTACTACTATCACTACGACTTCAAGGACCGCGACGAAGTCATCAAGCAGCTCGATGCGCTCACCAAACTGTCATCCGACCTGAAGCAGACCTGCGAGACCCTGCTGCGCCAGAAGCGCGCCTACACGCCGGAAGTCACTGAAGTACTGAAGGGCGGCCCGGAAAAGGCGACCAACATGGGTGCATTGGCCATGTATCGCAAAGCACAGTTCCTGGTAGCGGTCAGCCAGATCGACGACTGGTACACCCAGAACATGCTGTACAACCCGGACCTTGAAGACTTCAACCCGCTCGCCGGCGAGTACTCACCGATCCCGGTCTTCGAAGCGATCTACAAGGATTATCACAACACCCCGTACGCCGACGACGCGCAGTACTTCATCGGCTACTGCTATCAGCAGGTCGGCTCACACATTGAAGCTGACAAGGCCTACCAGACACTGATCGACGACGCCGACTTCACGGAAAGCACGGAAACCGCGAGCGCCCGGTACAACCTGCAACAGCTTCGCGCCCAGCGCTTGAACACGGTAACCGTCGCCCACGAAGACGCCATCGCGGACAAGACAACCGTCCGCAAATGGGCCAACAACGCAAGCTGGTACTTCCGCGAGAACCCGGGCACCAACCGCAGCGTGTTCAAGAAGGGCGAACACCTAGGGCTCTGGGTCGAGTCACGCAACGTCCCGAAGTACGACGTGCGGGCCCTGACCTACGACGTCAGCGGCATGATGAAGGACCGTGAGTTCCTTGATGCCGAAGCGGCCGGACTTGGCAGCATCGGTGACCCCGCCCTTGAAGGCATCGTCAAGCGCTACGTCGGCGAGCAAGTCTTTACCCAGACCTACACCACCGGCGACGACGGCAAACACAACTTCACACGCATGACGTTCGAGTTGCCCCAGACGCTTCCGCCGGGCGCCTATCTCGTTGAAGTGGACACCGGCTCAGTCGTGGATCGCCGTCTGGTGGTCATCACCGATGCCCAGCTTGTGGTACAGACCTACAACCCGGACGAGAATCTCGCGATCCTCGTCGACAGCGAAACAGGCGCGCCGCTCTCCGGCACTTCCTTCATCTATAAGCGCTGGAACACGTGGTGGGACAACAACGACAAGCTGCGCTGGAGCATCGATGTCTCCCGCTACGTCAGCGACGAGCAGGGCCGCGTTCGCGTCCCGACCGTCGGCAACGGAAACTGGAGCGGCTATCTGCTGTTCGCTGAAAGCAACGGCCGGTACGCCTGGGTGCAGCAGGGTTTCTCGTGGTGGCAGCGTCGCGGCTGGAATGACTACAGCACGACCGACACCCGCATGTACCCAATGACCGACCGACCGGTTTATCGCCCCGGCGATTCCGTACACGGCAAGGTCATCCTGCGCCAGCGCGACGGCGGCGAATGGAAGAACGTCTCCGGCGCATCGTTCCGCATCGAGCTCTATAATCCGCGTGGCGAGCAGAAGCTCAATAAGACCCTCTTTGCCACGAAGTTTGGCGCACTGGAATATGACCTCGACCTGAAGGGCGATGCGGCCCTCGGTGGCTGGTACTACTACGTACGCTCAGGCAGCGGCAACTGGATCGGCTCAGGCAGCTTCCAGGTTGAAGAGTACAAGAAGCCAGAATTCGAAGTCAGCGTCATCGCACCCGACAAGCCCATCAAGCTGGGCCAGGCCGTGAGCGCAAACATCAAGGCCGAGTACTACTTCGGTGGCCCGGCCGCCGGCGCGGACGTCTCATACAAAGTGTACCGCAACTTCTACTTCCACAGCGTGTACTTCCCGCGTCGTTACGACTGGCTCTATAACTGGCAGTCGCCGATGTACTACGGCACGCCGGACCAGCAGTTCTACCGTAACTCAGGCAGCGAACTCATTGTCGAAGGCAAGGGCAAGCTGAACGAGCAAGGCGAACTGGTCATCGAATGGGACACCAGCAAGGCACTGAAAGAATGGGGCGAGTACGACCACCAGTTCCGCGTCGAGGCTGAAGTAACAGACAGCTCACGCAGAACCATCAGCGGCCAAGGCAGTGTCAAAGCGCTGCGCCGCGCATTCTTCGCATTCGTCGACAACAAGCTGGGTTTCTATCGCCCGGGAGACAAACTTGACGTTGAAGTCCGCTGCGTAACCGCGGACGACAAGCCGGTCGAAACGGCCGGACGCCTGGAAATTCACCGCGTGACCTTCGCCAAGCGCATCGACGAAGAAGGCATGCCGCAGATCGACGAAACCAAAGAACTGCTCAGCAGCCACGAGCTCAACACAGACGAACGCGGTCTCGCATGGTGGAACGAACCGTTCACTGAGCCGGGCACCTATGAGCTCGTGTACCGCACCAAAGATGAATGGGACACCGAGATTGTCGGAACCACCCGCGTCATCGTGAAGGCAGAAGAATGGATCCCGGGTAGCTTCCGCTTCGGTACGCTAAGCCTGATCCCGCAACAGAAGGTCTACACCGAAGGCGAAACGGCCCGCGTTTTGCTCGCCAGTGACTTCACTGATGCATGGATGCTGATCAGCGTCATGGGCGGAAACGAAGTCGTGACGCAATCATTCGTTGATCTGAAGAAGACCGGCGGCCAGCTTGAACTTGAGCTGACCATCGGGCGTGAGCACCTGCCGAACTTCCACATCAATGTGTTGACCGTCCAACGCGGCGAGTTGCACACGCAAACCGTTGAACTGTTCGTGCCACCGGTTGACCAGTTCCTGCAGGTTGAAGTCAGCAGCGACAAAGACTGGTACCAGCCCGGCGAAAAGGGCCAGGTCACCGTCACGGCCAAAGACAAAGACGGCAAGCCGGTGCAGGCCGAGTTCGCGTTGAGCATCTACGACCGGTCCATTGAGTACATCATGCCGGACCGCACACCGAACATCATCAAGCACTTCTATGGCGACCGCCGCAGCTATCGCCTGAACTACTCCAACAGCTACAACACGTCTGTTGCGAACGTTCTGTGGGACCGCCAGAAGTACGAAGACTACCGCTGGTTCGGTGCGCCGCTCGGTTATGGCGTGCGCGACTGGATCAACTGGGAACGTCATTCGTTCAACTTCGACGAAGAGCAGGCGAAAACAAAAGAAAGCAAATCCGATAAGTTCGCCCGGGGGTTTGATAGTGATCGCTCCGAGGTTGAACGTGATGCGAACTCGTCGAACGAGGATGGAGAACTCGGGCTTGGAGGCGGGAAATCTTTCCGACGTGCGCGTGGTGGCTCCGCACCCGGAGCACCCAGCGAAGAGTCAGGCGGCGACGACTGGGGCGGTGAGCTCGAAGACTCAGCCGCCGAATCACCCAAGGCCAATGCAGACAAGAAACTCGAAAGCCTTGAGAAATCGCTGGACGAGGTCGCAAACGAATCAGGCGCAGCCACGCCGCGCATCCGCAGCAACTTCAAGGACAGCGTCTTTTACAGCCACCAGGTCACGACCGGGCCGGACGGCAAGGCAACCGTTGATGTTGATTTCCCGGACAACCTGACCGACTGGAAGATCACCGCCCACGGCATCACAGCCGTCGCGAAAGTTGGTGAGGCCTTCCATAGCGTGAAAACCAAGAAGAACCTCATCATCCGAGACCAAGCCCCGCGCTTCTTCGTTGAAGGCGACGTCGTCACGCTGTCGGGCATCATCATGAACCGCTACGACACGGCAGTTGCCGTGAAGGCGATGCTGATGCTGAACCCGATGGACACGGCAACCGACACCGAAAAGGCCGGGTTCTGCAGCTATGAACTGTTCCCGGAAACGCCGGACGTCCAGAACGTGACCGTGCCCGCCAACGGCGAGTTGCGTGTTGACTGGCGCGTACGCATGACCGGCGCCGGTGAGTTCAAGATCCGCTTGCTTGCACTCAGCGAAATCGAATCCGACGCGACGGAAAAGGGCTATCCGTGCAAGGTACGTGGCGCGGAGATGTACCAGGCGACCACGGCCGTCATCAATGACGGCGAAACGTCGCAGCAGTTCACCGTTGAGTTGCCCGAGAAGCTTGACCCGGAACAGACCAACCTCGACCTGCAGCTCTCACCCAGCGTCGCGGCCCTGGCGATGGACGCCCTTCCGTACCTGCTTGAGTTCCCCTATGGCTGCGTTGAGCAGACCATGTCGCGCTTCCTGCCGGCCGTGATCGTTCGCAAGACCCTGCAGGACGCGGGCATCAGCCTTGAAGAAGTCGGCAAGCGCCGCGCCCAGCTTGACTACGAGGGCGTGAACCCGCAGGCCGCCTACTGGTATAAACGTAACCCGGTCTTCAACACGCAGACCATGAACAGCATCATCGAGTACGGTCTCAAGCGCCTGGGTATCTTCCAGCACAGCGATGGTGGCTGGGGCTGGTGGCAGGGCGGCCAGAGCGACACCTACATGACAGCCTACGTTGTGTACGGGTTGCAGACCGCCAAAGCAGCCGGCGTACCGTTCGACGTCAGCATGCTTGACCGTGCCGTGAAGTTCCTGGGGTCAGTGGCCCGCAAAGAAAAGAGTGTTCACCGCGTGGCCTACATCGCCTACGTGCTGTCCTACGCGGGTGCAGCTGACAAGGAATTGCTTGACCTGATCTACAACCGCCGCGACGACCTGACCCACCAGAGCCGCGCCATGGTCTGCATGGCCGAGTTTCTGGCGGGCGACAAGGAACGCGCCCAGATCCTGATCAGCAACATCGAAGACTACCGCAAGGAAGACATCGAACACGGCACCGTGTGGTGGGAAGGCGGCAACGATTACTGGTGGTGGTACAACGACAAGATCGAAACCAACGCCTTCGTGATGCAGGCCTTCGTGATGGTCGACCCGCAGAACAAGTTCCTCGACAAGCACGTGCGCTGGCTTGCCCAAAACCGCAAGGGCTCACGCTGGAACAGCACCAAGGACACCAGCCATGCGGTCAGCGCACTGATGGCGTATGCAAAGGCGACCGGTGAGCTTAGCCGCGACTACACCGTCACCGTGAAGATGGACGGCGAGGCAATTCACAAGTGGGAGGTCACGCCGCAGAACATCTTCGCGCTGCAGACCAACCTGCGCCTCAACAGCCAGCGCCTGACGCCGGGCAAGCACACGTTTGAAATCGTGCGCGAAGGCGAAGGCAAGGTCTACTTCAGCAGCTTCCTGAGCTACTTCAGCAAGGAAGACCACCTGAAGGCCAGCGGCAACGAGATCGCCATTGATCGCAAGTACTACAAGCTGGTTGAGAAGATCGAAGAAGTAGACGTCACCAAGCGCAACGACGACGGCACCACCAGCACGCACAAGGAAAAGCGCGTGACGTACGACCGCGTGCTGCTTGAAGACGGCGCCAAGTTGCTGAGTGGCGACAAGATCGAAGTCGAGCTGAACCTCGAAGCCAAGAACGACTACGAGTATCTGGCGTTCGAGGACTTCAAGCCGGCCGGCTGCGAGCCTGTGGCACTGCGTTCAGGCCAGGGCTACGCCGGCGGTCTGTGCCAGAACGTTGAGTTACGAGACGACCGAGTGGCCTTCTTCGTAAGCTACATGCCTCAAGGAACAGCGCGCCTGAAGTACCAACTCAGGTGCGAAATCCCCGGCACGTTCAGCGCCCTGCCAACCCAAGGCGGAAGCATGTACGTCGCCGAAGTAAGGGCAAACAGCGAAGAATGGAAAGTAACAATCGCAGACAGGTAAGCGCTGGGCACCAGCAGGCAAAGCCCCCGTGAAAAACGGGGGCTTTTTGCATTAACGACGTGGTTCACGCATCGGACCGTCGACAGAACTGTCGGTATGGCGTTGCGGCACATGGTAGACTCTAGTGACCCTGATATCCCCTAGGAAGCTCACATGAAGCCAATCAGCGAGTCAACTCTGCTGAAGTGGTGCCGTTCTCCAGTGGGAGCCGCTGCCTTTAAGGGACTGGCGACAGGTTTGTTCGCTGCGGGACTTGTTTTGGCACTTCAGAACATCTCCCTCATGTTCTTTCGAAACGCAGTACCCGAGACCGCACCGGGAGGTCCAGACTACTGGGACAACCTCAGTTACTACATTGCCGACTTGGGACACCCGGGGATGATGATCGCCGTATGGGTTGCCTTGATACTGGCAATGCAGTCCCGCCGTACTTTCTCAGCGCTGTCGGGTGTAGGGTTGTTGTGCGCCTCGCTCATTTCCCTGAGCATTATCTGGCGAAAACCCGCCGTCTTCGAGGGCGCTGCGCACAGGTACGCCTTCCTGACTAGCCCGAACCCATTTAGCCTTGAGCCTACCCTTATGGTGCTTGTCCCCGTCGCACTCTGTTGGATCATCGCAGATATCGTTGACCGATTTTCACTCAGCATTCCGAAGCGTCGCCACTGGTTAAGGCGGAGTATGCTCGGCCTGTCCATTGCCACTTGGATCGGAGCAACCTGGTACGGTTTCCATCAGTCCTTTAGCCATGTGCTGTCCTGGACTCCAATGTGGGACTTGCATGGGACAGACATTCCGGTCATCTACCCGTGGCTGGCGGCGCTATGCGTGCCGACGGGAATTCTGACGGTCGTTCTGAACCGGCGCCAGAGAACCGGGCGCTGGTACTGGAAGGCGATCAGGTCTGTTGCGGTCCCTTTAGCTATTGGAGTCTTCCTGCTCGTGCTGCTCGCAGCTCAACCGGAACAGGCGCAAGGCCCCACAGTCGAATCCGATGCGCCGACGGGGTTCACCGCCAGTGGTTCGAAGAAGGATGGGTGGTGGAACGGCAGGGTAGAGTACACCGACGCCGCAGGCGTACTCAGACGCGAGGCTCACTTCTGGCGAGGAACGAAGCACGGGAGGTGGCGGGAATGGAACGACAAGGGACATCTTCGCGTGTCCGGGTTCTATTGGAAAGGTGAGAGATTCGGGCCGTGGAAGTGGTATCAGGACGGCAGCATTCTACAGCATCAAGATTATGAAGTTTTCGATATCACACCCAACTACATACTCGACCGCACGGCAGAAGTGAGAGACACAGGCGAGCCCGGGCGCAGGCTTGAGTCTTTTAGGTACCCGAACGGCCAATTGCAGGAAGTGTACACAAGAGTGTTTGGAGTTGTTCACGGCGAGCAGCGCTTCTGGGATGAGGGTGGCAAGTTGACAAAGACTGCCACCTGGGCGCTCGGCTATCCTGAACCTGATAAACGCGATATCGACCGGGAGAAGAGGCAGATTGCCTGGAACCTGCATCAAGAGTTTGCTTTGCAACTCGAGGAAGCGATGGCAGAGCCGATTGAATGAACAACGCCCCGCTGGCGCAGGGGCGTTGTCGCCTGAAACGAGAACCTACCAGCGGCGGTAGATGTCTTCTTTGGGCTCGTAGGATTCCTTCTCGGTGCCGGCGTCGCGGAGCGTGCCTACTTCGTTTACGCGCCACGACTCGCCTTCCTTCACGACTTTAACTACCAGCTTGTCGCTGGCCTTCGAATCGGGCAGCTTGAACACGACCGTAGCGGCGTTATCTGCCTTGTCCTTGACTTCCTCGACGCTTGCAAGATGTTTCTCTTTCGGCGGGTACTTGGCCGAGCGCTCGTCACTGCTCTTGTGTACGCCTTCGATGTATTCCTTCGTGAACAAGCGCTCGGTGGCGTTTGACAAACCCTGCCACAGCACGCCGAAGAAATGCATGTCGATATCGTCGTGAAAACTACGCAGATTATTGGCGAAGCTCAGCGCGGCTTCCTCCGGCGTACCGGTCTTCAGCTCGGGCTTGGTCAGCTCGGCATCCTCTGACTTGGAAAACTCGTAGGCGAATTCGAGCCCACTGTTGCGATAGCTGTCCCAACTGATGGTCTTCTCGCTTTCCTTGGCGTCACGTGGCGCACGACCGCGCTCAACCCGGTTGATACGCCAGGTTCCGTCCTCACTCGTCAGCAATTGGTAGCGGAAGTATGTGGGCTGTTCCTCACTGGTTTCCCACTCATCGTCATTGTTCTTGTAGCGCGACTCTCTTTTCTGGCTGGTAACGATTACGACGCTGCCGTCCTCCTGCTTTTCTTCACTATCGATCACCGCAGCCGAGCGCTTACTCTGGTAGCGGCTTTCGCGTTCACCAGTCTCGTTGCGTAACTTACTGACTGCTTCGCCCAGCGCCTTGCTGAGCAACTGGTTTTCGAACTCGACCATCGCCCTGGATTTCAACTCGTCGTAACGAATCTCAGGCGCAGTCGGCGGATCGTCATAGTTCTTGGTGCTGTTCGCGATGCCGGACCAGTACAGGACTACGCCGGCGGGCGTGGACGTGTCCGGCGCGTTCTCCAGCAGGACCTCGGTCTTGAAGTCATAAACGCTGTCGCCAGACGTCTTGAAGCCCAACTTTGGTGCGGGGTTGTCTTCCGCGTGGGCTGAGACAAGCAGAAGCAGTGCTGCCACGGCAACTGTCAGGACTTTGCGCATTCGTATTCTCCGTAAGTTGAGTCACAGAGAGTACTTTTTTAGACAGTCGTGTCCCCCGTCTACTGGGTGCCTAGCGGTTCGCAAGTTTGTACAGGTTCGGCTCGTCCATCTCGACCCAGCCGATCTTGCCCTTCTCGTTCGTGCTGAGTTCCTGATAGCTGGCGCGTGCCACACGCCACGAGCCGTCGATCTTCTTGACATACACTTCGATCGCCCCCGTCCACTGGTCTCGCGGCTTGAACTTGACGACCTTCAGCCCGCCGTCAGCATCCGTCACGCTTTCGACTTCGCGTGGCGCTTCTACGGCTTTCTGCTCGATCCACTGCGACGCCAGCTCATCCTGCGTTTTAACGTACGTCTCCGTGAACAGCGGCTTCAGGAAGCCAAGCCAATCGTCGAGCCCTTTCGCATGCACGGTGGTATCGAGTTGCGCACGTCGGGCCAGCAAGGATTCAAACAGTGATTTCGCGGCGCCCTTGGCAGTCGTCGTGTCCGCGGCCGGTACCGGTTTGGCACTGGCGTCGAGCTTCTGGGCGTACAGCACAAACAGCAACATGCTGTAGTCTTCCTGCCCGTTCTGCTCGATCTTCATGATGCGCCACCTGCCATCCTCGCCCTTCTTGCACGCGAACTTGCGCTTCAGTTCTTGCGTGGTGCTGGTCCATTTCTCTGTGCCCGGCTGACGCTGGCGAACTTCGACCGGCTGCGTGGTCGTCACCCAGGACAAACCCTCCTTGTCCGCGGCCTCGCCCGTAACCTTCGTTGCCCCAAGTATCTGCTTCACTTCGGCATCAGTTGCTGAAGGGTTATTCTGGTGATTCGAGATGTCTTCAATGGCGTCCGCCGTCAGTAGTTCTTTCTCGTACTTGCTCAGTGACTTGCGCACGGCCGCGTCCCACTTTCGCCCTACCGCCTTCATCATCTTAGCGGTTGATTCGCGGTTATCGCTGAAGGCGGCGTAGGCCAGTACGGTCCCCTTGGGCGTTGACTGGTCGGTCGTGTGGTTGGCGACGAACTCCATGCTGAAGTTCTCGACGCTGTCACCGGATAACTTCCATTCGAACGGTGCCACGTCGGCGTTCTGGGCCAGAGTGACCGACGCCAACATAAATACGGACAATAAAGACAGGCAGACGCGCATGGGCTCTCCAACGGGTACCTTTGTTGTACGATTGTGACGCGAGATCGGATTACGGAAACCGAAAAGCTCGTTCCCGTAATAAGAGGCAGCGGTCAAACGCCCATTTCCAAGGGCGAACCGCGCTGTAGACTGGGAACAGATGGAAGAGTTCGTCGAAAAACAATACGGGGAAAGTGAGCGCTTCCAGCGCGACCCTGTAACCCCCACCGCCAACACCGTTTACCTGCGCGTGAAGTCTGAGCAGGTGAAGGGGCTGTTGGGCAGCAAGTATTCCGTGCCACCCGGCTTTGTTTCGCTGATCGAGGAAAAGGGCGGCAAGTCCAAGGTCCTGATGCCGGGCGAAGAAACCGGCGGCGAATTCACCGCGCACCTGATTCGTGACCGCGACGTACGAATTCCGTTCAATGCGCAGCAGGGCACGACAAACGATGGTTTCGAAACGCAGGTGAACTTCGAGTTCAGCGTTACGCCTGACATCACCCGCCGTGACGCCATCGAAGCGTTCATTGAACACAACGTCGAGGGGCGCAGGCATTTCGACTGGCCGTTGCTGAAGACCGAACTGCGTGAGCCCGTGGCCGCGGCCGTGAAGTCCGTCATCGGCGAGTACTCGGCCAAAGAACTCGATGACGAGAAGGTGCTGGCTGAGGTACGTGAGAAGATTATTCAGCGTTGCAGCCATGACCTTGAAGCCAACGGCATCGCTGAGCCGTCGATTGAGCTCGGTCGCGTGCGCAGCGATGACTTCGAGCGCCACAAGCAGGGCATCGAAGACGTCAAGCAACAGGGCGAGCGCGACCGCGCCAAGCAGGAAGTACAGGCCGCGATGCTGCGCGACCAACTCGGCCAGGAATTGTCGCGTCAAGAGCTTGAGGACTTTCTCAACTCGGCCCGCGAAGAAGGGCTGCTCAAAGAACACGAGCGAAAGCGCAAGGACCTCCAGCGCAAGTCGGAGCTCGACAAGCTCGAAGCCGAGTACCGGGAGCAACAGCACAGCCTTGAAAAGACACTGCGGAAGATGGTCCTCGACGACAAGCTCGAGATGGACTCGATCATGCTCGACAAGCATGTCGAGGTCGTGAAGAAGCTGAAGTCTGAGTTGTCCGAAGACCGTATTGAGGTCTACATCAATCTCATCCGCGACGAGAAACTGAAGGCCGATCTGCTGCATCGCCTGATGATGAAGAGCATGTCGCCCGAGCAGTTATCCGCACTGGCCGAAGTTGAGGCCCAGAAAGCACGCCAAATCGAACTGGCGATTTCAAAGCCCCGCCTTGAGCCGGTACGTGAAGAGTCCCACGAAGTCGATACCGGGAAAGTCAAGGAAAGCGACTCAGTTCGTGTCTCCCAGGAGGATACCGAAGCGCTGCGCCGCCCGGCCGAAATCGATGAGGAGGACGTGGCGTCCGTCGCCGCACAGAGCATGAACGAGGCGCTGGGGACGGCGCTGACAGAGGCCATGGCATCGGCCACTGTTCACGTCCCGGACACAGAAGAGTTCGTCGACGCAGACACAGAAGAACTCAGCGATGCAGAGCTGATTGAGGCCGAGAAAGAGACGGCGCCTGAACCCCAGATCGACGCTGTAGCGCTGGTTGCTTCGGGTCGGCGTGTCTTCGGCATTGATCCACTGAAACAGGAAAACCTTAACAACACGCTGATGTCGCTAGAGTACGACGTCGGGCGTCTCGGCAGCCTTCGAAGCGTGCGCATTGATGGCGAAGGGGCATCGCGGCTTGTGTTGGCAGGTGCGCGCAACGGTGTCTACACGACATTGGCCGAGCACCAGAAAGCACACCGCGAGTACCCCATTGGGCCGAACGTCGATGCACGTACGGGTATCAACGCCGCCGTCCTCTACAAAGGCTTCATTTACGCAACACACAGTGAGTTCGGTCTGCTGCGCTGGCCCCAGCTTCAGCCGTACAGCAGCGCCGTGCAGGTCATGCCCGAGCTCATCAGCAAGTTCTCGACAACGCGCAACCTGCAGGTGTTCGACAACCGCCTGCTGTTTGCAAACGGCCCGACGGTGATGCTGCTTGAGGCCACCAACGACAGCGGCAGCACGCTTCGGGTTGCGGCGCGCTACCGGGGCACGCGCCACGAAGTGACAGCGCTGGCCGCCGACGAAAAGTATGTACTGATTGCTGATACGGCCGGCGACGTTTACGTCTGGGACCCAAAATCCACCGAACCGCCGGTGCTTGCGTTCTACGCGGGCACTGCCATCAGCGACCTCGCGGCCACGGAGCTCAGCGACAACCGCCGCTGCCTGCTGGTTGCGATCAAGCGCCCGGTGGTACCGATGCTGTTCCGCGATGGCAGCACGGCCCTCGAGTTCACAGCCCCGGAGCCGGTACGAACCTGCGATGTGCTGAACGGGACTGTCATTGGTTTGAGCCGCGACCGGATGAGAATTTTCGCCTGGCGCGAGCAGCGCCCCGACTGGCCTGCATGGCAGTTCCAGTTCACGGAGCCTGTACTCGACTTGCGACTGGTGCCACCGTCCGCGGTTGCCCGCCACACGAAAAGCACACCGCCACCGGGCGTAAAGAAGCCGCCGGGTTACGCATAGCGGCGTTAGGAAGCGAGAACAGTCTCCGATGTCTGATGACTTCCTGAGCCTCCCCGACAACGTGCTGTGGCAACGCGCGCTCAAGTACTACCACGAGCACAATTTCTTTATGGTGCACGAGGTACTGGAAGTCCTGTGGAAGCGCGACACCGACAGAAAGGGCGCTTTCTATCAGGCGTTCCTGCAAGTCGCGGTCAGCTTCTATCACTACGGCAACGCCAACTTCATCGGGGCTCGACAACTGGCCAGGCTGGCAATCGCGCGGCTCAACGACATGCCACATGATTTCCATGGCGTGGACATCAAAGGATTTTTGACGGCGTATGAAGCTACGATGCTCCCGTTACTGTCGAACGCGCCCGGACTCAAGCCACTCAACGGGTCTGAGGCACCGCAGATCACTCACCTATAGGTACACGCTGCGGCGTATCCCTACTTGCGGGCTGCGCCATGATTTGTTTTGAGAACGGCAAGGAGACTGCCATGACTGACGTTCCGCCGCCGACAAAGCCGATTGGCACTGAGATGAAGCTTCGGCACATTGAGCTTCCGCCCGACACAGAGAAACTGTACGACGAGTTTGTCGGCAAGATCGACGCGAGAATCCGCAACGGCGAAGACCGCAATGCTATCTGCCGCGACGCGCTGGCTGAAATCTGGGGCGCACAATCCAGCCCACTGTTCCAGGCACAGTTTGATCCGCGGAACGCGACCCTGGAATCCGAGTACTACGGCGACTGCGACCCGGAACGATTCGCGAAGGTAAAGCCGCTGCTCTGGCTGTGGTACATGTTCGATCGCAGCCCGGTCGGCCTGAACCTCGAACTCGGTTTCAAGCTGCGGCGCATGCTGGCACAGCACATCTTCAAGCGCGTGGGCAAGAATTTCAAATGCTTCCCCTTCGTCGAATTCACGTTCGGCTACAACATGGAAGTCGGTGACAACGTCGTGATCCATCGCTGGGTTCTGCTTGATGACCGTGGCGGAATCGAAATCGGCGACAAGTCAAGCTGCGCCGACTTCGTGAACGTCTACAGCCATACGCACGACATCAACCTGCAGCAGTTCGTGGACAACCGCAAAACCACCATCGGCCCACGCTGTCGCGTGACCTACCACGCAACGGTTCTCGCGGGCAACACGATGGGCGAAAACAGCATGCTTGGCGCGCACGGGCTGCTCACGCGCGATACGCGTGAACACGCTGTTTACGTAGGCATCCCAGCCAAGAAGGTGAAAGAGAAAGACCGCGACCTGGCCGAGCCGACCAAGCACAGGGAAGAACGCTTCTAGCGAAACAGCTTGCGACCGACGGCTGCGACTCGCTCGGCGTTGCGCATGCCTGCTACGGATGCAATCCAGCGGTACCAGAACTTCGAGGGCTTGAACGACGGGTCAATGCGCTTGGCTTCGCCGGCTAACTCCTCGAACTTCTCGGCCGCGCCGGTGTAGTACCAGACCATCCGCGCGCTCTCGAAGTAACGGGCAGCCACGGCGCTGCGCCGCGCGGGTGTCCAGGCGTCCCGCGAATCCAGCGCGGCTTCGGCGCGACGCAATACTTCATGCGTGTGTTCGGTCTTCTGCAGAAAGTTCTGCTCGGAGATCTGGTCAGCACCCCCACGTCGATAATACGAAACCACACCGTCACTGCCGCTAAGCGACGCGCCGGTTGCCCCAAGCTGAACGTTGAAATCAAAATCGCCGTCGAGAACCACAGGCTCATGCCAGCCCCGGATGCGATTCAGAACCTCGCGGCGATACAGAACAGCACAAGTCGCCAGCCACTCACCGCGAATCAGGTCGCTCAGCCAATCCTCAGAGAACGTCCGCGAAACAGGCGCGTTCAGGCGGCATACGTCGCTGTCCGGATACAGGTCGCGCCACGGAGCCCAGGCCACGTCAGCGCCGGAGCTCTGGATAGAATGACGCAACTGCTCAAGTGCCGGTGCGGTCAACAAATCGTCTGAGTCCAGAAACATCAGGTACTCGCCGTGGCTCAGCGCAGCGCCTCGATTTCGCAGCGGGCAGGCACCCACTTTCTCGCCGCCGAAGGACTGCAGGGTCACACCGTCCGGGCATTCAGATTCAAGATCTCTCAGACGCTCAAGCGTGTCGTCCGTTGATGCGTCATCACCGACAATGATCTCAAGTGGGCGGCAGGTCTGGGCGAACACGCTGCGAACAGTCTCGCAGACAAGTTGTGCGCGGTTGAACGTCGGGATCACGACCGACACCAACCCCGGGCGAAACTCGGGCGGCAACCAGCTTTCTGTTGATTTGGTTTCAGGCATCTACTTGCCGGTGTAAGCCTTGCGGACCGCCGTGTCGAGTTGCGCAAGCATTCGCGGGTTCTTGCCCGCGCACTTCTGCAGCTCTCGGCTCAGTTGAATGATCTGGTTGTAGGACGCACCGGCAGCTCTTCGAGACGGGACCGGCAAAGCGCGTAACTGTTCTACTGTAATGCGCCCCTCGGCACGAAGCCGCGTTTCCTTGAAACTGTCCCGGTACAAGCGCCCGAAGTACTCGGAGTTAAAGACCCCCAGCAAGAAGTCGTCGTCGTGGTCCGGCCCACCAAAGCACGCGATCAGGTCATCGCGGAAGTAAGCCTGCGGGTTGTGCTTGGCCGCAATCGGGCGCTGGGCGTCCCGTTTGATCACGATCCGCGTTTGCTTGAAACTCGCGGCCGGAGCGATGCGCGCGTAGTGACCCGTTTGTCCGCCCGCGCGCGTACGCAGAAAACGACGTGGCTTCCGCATGGCAAAGGCGATCACGTCACTCGCATCACGAATCGGCTGTGCGTGCTGCTCGGGCTTGTCCGTGATCAGCAATGCCTCAGAGTTACCTGTATTCACGCCGATATCGCCAAAGCTCGTCGGCGGCAGCGGAATGTGCCGCAGGATACTGGTCTGGTAGACCTGCTCCTGCTCATCGGCGCGGGACTCCCAAGGCTCGCCGCTAACATCACCCCGACCGGCCGTGAGTATGAACAAGCCCGCGTCATCGCGCACACCCGGCAAGACACCCTGACCCTGCGCCAGAATCTGCTCCGGTACAACCAGTTGTGCCATCGCGCGTCGGAACGCCGCGTAGTCCGGGCTGTCCGCTACGCGCAAGGGTAGAAGCACGCCCATCCGCCCGCCGTCACGTTTTATCAAGCGCCCACCAAGTTCGGTGAAAACCGTGTGCAAGGCCGGCGTACCGGTGAATGATCCGAAGCGTCGCGCAATCTGCGCACGCTTAGCCGGCGGTATGTCCTGCGCGGCGGCACCGGCCAGATCCTTCCACGGAGGACAGGCTATCACGGCGTCACAAACCTCGCGCTCGTCTGCTTCAAGGGAATCCCGAATGACGAGTTTGGGACGAACCTGAAGTTTCAGGCACTGACCTGCAATCTCAAGCACTCGTTTCGTGCCATCACTTAGTTCGCGCGAAACCTCCCAACCGCGCAGCTTCCCGCCTTGCAGCCACGCCTTGACCCACTGCGGGCGTGAGACGCAGGCCCACTCAATGGACGCCAGCAACAGCGAGCCAAGCCCGCAGCTGGGGTCAAGTAGTGTCGGAACGTCATTGCGCGGAAACCTGGAAAGCGTCTCGTGGGCAACACGCAGCGCAAGGACACGCGGCGTGAAAGCACCCCCCAGGGTCGCCTTCAACGCCGGTGGCACGGCCCGCGCCATGCGTTCGTGTTCTTTCCAGGCTGCTGAGAAGTCAACTTTCATGCCGCAACGATAGCCTTTGCGCAACCTGCCTTCAAACCAACGGATATGTATAATGGACTATGCTAGTCCGATTTGTACGTTAACGTCGGACAGGGGTAGAGACTCTCATGCTGACATACTCAGACAAAATCAAAGACCACTTCATCAACCCACGCAATGTAGGTGTGATTCAAGACGCCAGCGTCGTGGGTGAAGTCGGCTCTATGTCCTCCGGCCAGGCTTTGAAGCTCTATTTGAAGCTGGACGAGGCAGAAATCATCCAGCAGGCCAGCTTCCAGGTGTTCGGCAGCCCGAGCGCTATCGCGGCCAGCAGCGCGTTGACTGAGATGCTGAAGGGCAAGCACATCGACGAAGCCGCGCGGGTTACCGCCGACGACATCAGCGAGTATCTGGGTGGTCTGCCGGCCGAGAAAATGCACACGTGCGTCATGAGCATGGAAGCGCTGGAAGTTGCCTACGCGCGCTACCGCGGCATTGAGCTTGAAACAGAGCTGGACGAAGACGACGAGTTACACATCTGCCGCTGTTACAGCGTCCCGGAACAGAAGATCGAACGCGCCATACGCGACAACAACCTGACGACCATCGACGAGATCACACACTTCACCAAGGCTGGCGGAGGCTGCACAAGCTGCCACGTCGATCTGAAGATGATTCTGGAGCGCGTGCGTGCAGAAATGCCGCAGCCCAAGGAAGACAAGCCCGCGCCAAAGATCGCGCCCGGCGGCAACATGACCAACCTCGACAAGATGCGCGCGATTCAGGAAGTGCTGGATCGCGAAGTGCGCCCGGGGCTCGCCATGGACGGCGGCGACATGGAACTGGTCGACGTGCAGGGCAACAAGGTGTTCGTGCAGTTGCACGGCCACTGCAACAGTTGCGCCTCCAGCACGACAACGATGAAGTTCTTCGTAGAAGACCGTCTGCGCGAGATGGTCGACCCTGAAATTCAGGTCATCGACACCACCGAACACTCCGATGAACTGCACGCCCCACCGATGAGATAACTTTCGTGGATCGTGGTCCGTGATGCGGGCCGCGAGAATCGATTCACGAAGTCTGGACCTCGAATCCCGATGACTGACCGACCGATCTTTCTAGACAACAACAGTACGACCTTTCCGGCGCCGGAAGGTGTTGAGGCGGTGTTGCCTTTGTTTGGCGAGATCTATGGCAACCCAAGTAGCACGCACTCGTTCGGCCAAAAGGTGCGGCACGAAATTGAACTGGCGCGTGAGAACGTCGCGAAGCTGCTGAACTGCAAAACCAGCGAAGTCGTCTTCAACTCCGGCGCAACCGAAGGCAACAACACGGCAGTCTACGCGGCACTTGATGGCATGCCGGAGCGCAAGCACATCATCACGACTCGCGTTGAACATGCCAGCGTCCTTGAAGTCATTCGCTATCTGGCTGAAGCAGGCTACCGCATCACAGAACTCAGTGTCGATCGCCTGGGGCATATCGACCTTGATGAGCTAAAAAACGAAATCAGTGGCGACACCGCACTAGTTTCATTGATGTGGGCCAACAACGAGACCGGCGTAATCAGCCCGATCAACGCGGCCGGCGACATCGCAAAGCAGTTCGGCGCGCTGGTTCATGTCGATGCCGTTCAGGCGGCCGGCAAACTCAAGATCGACCTGAAAGAAGAACTTGCGATCGACTACCTGACGATCTCTGGGCACAAGTTTCATGGGCTCAAGGGTGCAGGCGCGCTGTTTGTACGCGAGTCAGCACCCTTTCTGCCACTGATCCGCGGCGGACACCACGAAGATGGTCGCCGAGCGGGCACAGAAAACGCCATGGGCATCGTTGCTATGGGTGCCGCAGCCGCGCTGGTGAATCGCAACCTCGACAAGCACATCGAGCACATGAAGAAGATGCGCGACCGGCTTCAGGGTGGTCTGCTGGCGAAGTGCGAAGACGTCATCATCAATGGCGACCAGATGGACCGCCTGCCCAACACGCTGAATGCAGGCTTCAAGTACATCGATGGCGAAGCGCTGTTGATGATGCTTGATGCAGCCGACATCGCCGTCAGCGCAGGCAGCGCGTGCAAGAGCGGCAGCATGGAACCCAGCCACGTGCTGCTTGCCATGAACGTCCCACTTAGCGCGATCCATGGAAGTGTGCGGTTTTGCGTAAGCCGCTACACCGAAGAAGGCGAAGTTGATGCTGCGATCGACAAGATCGCCGGCATCGTAAAGCGACTGCGTGAAATGAGCCCTTTCGGACACACGGAAACGCGCCAAGATGCGCTTAGCGCCGAAGCCCTTGAGAAGCACAAGGCCTATTTCGCCAAGGTGTAGGCTGCTGGCTTGCCCGCCCGTCGGGCATCGCTAACTTCGAGGCATGACCGACAAACCAACCGTCGAACAAATTCGTGCCGACATAGAAGCCGGAGAAGGCCCGCACGCGGTCAGGCTCGCGCGCCAGTTAGCCGAAGCTTGCGACGTAGACACCATGCTTGAACTGTCGTCCGCTTTCGCCGATCACGCCGTATTCGCGCCCTTGGTGGATATCTGGCGGCGGCACATTGCGAAATGCGGGCTGGACGAGCGTGAGAACGCTGCTTTCGCCAACGCTTTGAACGGACTGGCCGAAGAACATCTGGCTGAACGACGCGAGACCGAGGCGATGGGATTACTCACCGAAGCCATCGGAATCGCACCTCGCCTCGACTACATCCGGCGCAACATCGCTTCGATGCTCGTGCACCAGGGCGACTACGATGCCGCCTTCGTTGAACTCGACACACTTCTCACGAAGTCGCCCAATGATCCGCAGGCCAACCTGCTGCTGGGTATCGCCCGCTATCAGTCCGGTGACCCGGCGCTGGCCGTGGAACCGCTGGAAGTCGCGAGCAAGGCAGGTTCAGCAGATGCCGGCATGTGGCTTCTGAAGGCGCTGTGCATCGACGGCGTGTCCGACCAAAGCGTCGGCGCCCTTCAACACCTGATCGAGAGCCACCCAGAGCGTGCCGCAACCCTGATCGAAATTGAGTTGGAAGAGCCGGGCAGCCCCCTGCAAGTCTTCAGGGACCACCCGGCCGTTACCAAACTGCTCAGCTAGATCTACTCGTAGGTGTGGTCAAAAGGCGCCTTCTTGCCTATCAACTGGCTCGGATCGTTCCACTCTTCCTCGGTGATCTCGTACCTGTCGGCGACATCTTCATAGGTCAGGTACTCGACTTCACCATCAGACCAGGCGACGAGCGTTCCGTAGTTCAGCGAGTCGTAATTGTTCCAGTTGCGGCTGTTGAAGCAGAACAGCACCGTGCGTTCGCGTGACTGCATCAATTTCTGGAACTCCGCCACCTTCGGTGCGGTGTAGCTGCAGGCGCTTTCGTCCAGCTTGAAGTCTTTTCCCAGATCAGCCCGGTCGGCCTTCACGTTGGAGCCGCCGAGACTGACGATGTTGTCGAGTTCGTCCGCACCAAGCACTGCCTGTCGGAAGCAAACCTCAAAAAACTGAGCACCGGACTTGTCCAGGTGATCCTTCTGGTTCAAACGCTTCTTGCCGGCCGCATCGGCCGTTGTGCTTTGCAGGCTGCTGACAAGTTTGCCCATGTTGACACGGTCCAAGTCTGCGTTGGCCTTGGTGAAGTGTCGGGTTACCGAGACGGCCAACACAGTGACAAGCAGACCGAGGATACCGATAACAACCATGAGCTCGACGAGGGTGAAACCCGCGCGGTGACGAGAAAGCATAATGACTCCAGGGAAAATAGGGTGCGCGCCTTCAGGAAGAGGCTCCGACCCGCAAGCATCCCCCGCAGAAACCCGAACGTCAAATCAATTTTTACATAAGTCTTTTCATATCAATTGGTTACACAAAATAGCGAACCATGTTCCGCCGTAGCGTTCGGCGAAATGGCGAACAGACCCGCGTTGCGGGCCGACGAATCAGAACTCAAATCATGGTGGCGTCATCGCGCACTGCGGCGGCAGGCGCAGAAGTTGGGCAGGCAAAGCAGCGAAACTTGTACAGTCAGACTCCATGGAAGAATCCCCCAAACGGGGCTGCGCGCCTCGTAGTGGATATCCGACATCTCACAGTTTCACTGATGGATTGACCTGCGTCAAATAACAACCGCCCCAGAGTGATCTCTGGGGCGGCTTCGTGTGCATCACAGTTGCCTATTCGAAGGTGTTATCGAACGGCTTCTTTTCGCCGATGATTTCCGACGGGTTATTGTCCCAGGTTTCGCCGTCCAGGTTGAACGGGTCATCCGTTGCGGTTTCCTTCGTCATGTATTCAGCCGTGTCGCCATCCGACCACTGAACGATTGCGCCGGCATCCGGATAGTTGCTCCAGTTGCGGCTGTTGAAAGTAAGGAAGATTGTCCGCTTGTTGCCCTTCATGCTCATGACCGACAGCACCTTGCTCGCGGCCGGGGCCGTGTATGAGCAGCTGTTGGCGGGCATTTCGCCACCTTCTTCGATCCAGACCTTGTCGGCCTTGGCATCGGTCTTTGAGTTCAGGCTGACGATCTTGCTGATCAGCCCGTCATCAAACAGCTTCTTCTTGAACGCGGCCTCATAGAACTTCTCCCCCTTGGTGTCTTTGACATCCTTGTGGCGGAGCAGCTTCTTCTTGGAGTCGTCGGCGGCGAGGTTCTGGAAGCCGGCCATCAAGTCACCGACCTGCTTGACCTCAAGCTTGTTCTTGGCTTCCGTCAGCTTGGGGATCACTGCGACGGCCAGAATTCCGACCAACAGGCCGAGGATGCCGATAACAACCATCAACTCAACCAACGTGAATCCGCGACGTGTATACCTTTTCAATTCAGTTCCTCTTGCATGGGTTAAAAACGAAACATGCCCTAATGTTGGAGGGTATCCGACAGAGTCCAGTATCTTGCGGGTTTTGCAGTGCGTCAAGCGCCCGAAACCCGAGGGACTGTCAGTTACCCGCGCTCATCACGCGTAAGATACGCTTCTGTATAATCTTACACGCTAACGCGTCGGCGGACGAAAATCCTCTTCCAGCCCCTTCAATGAGTCCGGAAGGTCGCTGTCGGCCTCTTCTTGCTGCGCTTTCTTGAGTGCTTCCTTGCGATCGCCGTCGTCGATACTGCCGTCCACCTTCAGCGCCGGCATGGTAACCGGGCGCTCGAGCTCGGGGTGGCCGCACTTCGGGCACGGGATCGGCATGCCCTCTTTCCAGTTCAGCACGTTGAACTTGCTGAAGCAGCCCGGGCAACCGAGGATCGTAATGTTCTGGGTCTGAAGCAGCTCATGCACCTGATTGGGCTTTAGTACCGCACGGCTGACCATCACTTCGCCCAACCGGAAGAACAGATTGAAACGCTCAAGCTTGGCTTGCTCACGGATGCACTCGTGCACCTGCTGCTCGTTGCAGTAGCCCTTTTCAATGGCGAGGCGCCCGAGCGTCATGCCCATCTTGCGTACGGCCGGCGACATTTCGAGGCGTGAGCGGTTCTCGCGCTGGATGGCGAGCACCGTCATGAGTTCCTCGTCGCTGAGGAAACCCATGTCGACCATGATCTTACCAAGGTGAGTCCCATCGGGCGCCTTCTCCTGGCCCTCGACCGCCTTCGCCAGCTGCTCTTCAGTGATGAAGCCGCAACTAACAGCAATCTTGCCGAAAAGAACTTCAACTTTGGTAGTGGCCATCGTTTATCCCGGGACTGTGTTAGAAGCAGATCATACCACTGTCAGGATTGGGATGAAGGGTTGATAAGGCGTCATTGGTCCTGATGGAACAAGTTTGAAGCCAAAGCCGTTCAGTCTGTCCGTTGAATTTTATGGCGTACTCCACAACCAATTTCAGCCGCAGGCTTTCAGCCAGTTTGATTGGGCTGATGATATTTGCGTGCGCAGTGGTCGCCCAGGATGCTCCCCAACTACAGCCCGCCGAACTCACCATCGCGCGCGTGAACGAATTGAAGGAAGCCCTTCCCGAAGTGGAAGGGCTTGATGAAGAATCCCGGGCCGAAACCACCAAAGTTTACGATCATGCCATCACGAGCCTTACCACTCGCAACGATTGGCGTCAGAAAAAACGACAGTTTGAAACCGCCGCGACGTCCGCGCCGGAAAACCTGAAGGGCATCGAAGACGAAATCGCCGCGCTGCCGGAAAAGCTTCCGCTATCCGTCGCGAAGGACGCTGAGTTGTCGGCGGTCGAATCTGCACTTGAGAATGCAAAAGCTGACGCAACCGCAGCGAATGAATTGCTTGAAGGTCTGAAGACCGAGGCTACGAACCGTGAAACCGCCCGGAAAGAACTGCCCGATCGAGCGGCAAAAGTAAGGCTGAAACTTGCGTCGCCCATCGAAGAAGATCTGCTACTGCCGAGAGAAGGCGAGCCGACGACACTCGCTGACGCACGCGTACTCGCGACGAACGCGTTGCGCGCGGCCCAGTCAGCCGAGGCTGAGGCCATTGATGCAGAGGTCGACAGCTACGTAAAGCGAACGGAACTGCTTGCCGCCCGAACCGATCTCGCCAGCCGCCGAAAGGACCTGGCACAAGATCTGGTGACTCGCCTTCAGGAACTTGCCACCTCGGCGCGAAAGCGCGACGCGGAACGTGAAGCCGAGAAGGCCGCCGAAGAACGCCGCAAGACCGCCGACAGCCACCCGGTAATCAAGGAAGTCGCCACGGAAAATGACGCTCTGGCACAGCAGCGCGTGGGCGACGACGGCATACCCAGCCGTATCTCAAAAGCCTCGGAAACACTAACCGAAGCGAACACGTCGCTTGAGCAGATTCAGCAAGAGTACGCTCGCATGAAGGAGCGCGTTGAGCGCGTGGGTATGACCGACGCCGTTGGGCTGATGTTGCGCCGGCGTCGCGATGCACTTCCGAGTACCAGTGTCTACGAAGATCGGATTCAAGCCCGCGAAGAAGAACTGGCGAACACCCAACTGCGACTGTTGGACGTCGAAGATCGCCTCACAAAGTTACGCAACCTTGATGAGGCCGTCGCGACACGCATGCAGGACGTTGAGCTTACGGGACAGCCTCGAACTGAGCTTGAAAATCGCCTTCGTGAGCAGCTCAAAGCTCAGGCCGGCTATCTTGAGTCGCTTCGATCAGACTACGACAGCTACCTTACGCTGCTGGTTGAACTGGATGGCGTCGAGCGTGCTGTCGTCGCTGAAATCGACGCCTACCGCGACTATGTTGATGAGCGCGTGCTCTGGATTCGAAGCGCTGAGCTGATAGGCGCCGACGATCTTACCAACGGCGCCACTGCCTTTGCCTGGCTGCTCGACCCTGACAACCTCAGCGACGTCGCCTCCGCAATCCAGACGGACGCCCGACGCCACCCCTTTGAATTTACGTTCACCGGCTTGTTGTGGCTCGCGGTACTGGCGGTGCAACTCTATGCACGCAAGCGCATTCGCAGGTCGGCCGACATCATTTCGAAGAACAAGGCCGCGCCGTTCTGGCTCACGATCCAGGCATTCGTCGGAACCATCGTCATTTCACTGCCGGTCTCACTCGCATTCTGGCTTGTTGCATGGCGACTCGATGAAGCGCCCGGAACCGGCGAGTACGGCCGGGCCATCGCTTCCGGCTTGCAGGCTGCGGCGCTGTTGTTTCTTGGGCTGAGCTTCTTGCGGAACACCCTTCGGCGTGAGGGGCTGGGTGACATTCACTTTGGCTGGTCGAAGGAGGTGCGCAAAGCACTGTCGAAGCAACTGACCTGGCTGTTGCCGGTGACGGCTGTTCTGGCGTTCCTGATCGCGACGTTCAACTCACAATCGGACGAGTCCTACACGAACTCGGCCGGGCGTATCGTAATGATGATCCAGCTTGGCGCGGCGACCGTGTTCATGCACTTCCTGCTTCGTCCCGAGGGGCCGCTTTCGAAGCAGTACGCCGCAAAACGCAGCGGGAAACTCGCGGGGCGAGGCCGGACTGTCGCATGGCTACTGGCGTTGCTGCTGCCGTTCGCACTGGCCGTGCTTGCGGCAGTTGGCTTCGCGTACACGGCCGGGCAACTGGTAACCCGATATGTGCTCACGCTCCTGCTGATACTCGGCGTTGTCATGCTGAACGGGTTGATGCACCGCTGGTTTGACCTGTCCGAGACGCGCATCGCAATCCGGATCCGCAAACGAAAGCAGAAGCGTAAAGGACTCAGCGTAGAAGAACAGAAAGAGCAGGGTGTCGATGACGGCGTCGACGAAGTAGACCTGCTTGAGGTACGCAAGCAGACAACCAGCTTGAGGCGCAGCGTCGTGATCACGGCCTTGCTGCTCGGCGTCTTCTTCGTATGGCTGGACGTACTGCCCGCGCTCGGCTTCCTTGATCAGGTACAACTCTGGACGCACACCGGCACGATCATCGGCGATGACGGCTCAAGCATTGATACCCAGGTCCCTGTCACGCTGGGCAACCTGCTGCTGGGTATCCTCTTTGTGGTTCTCACGTTCGTCGGCGCGCGAACGGTGCCCGGGTTTCTTGAGACCACGATCCTGCAGCGCCTGCGCCTGTCGGCCGGCATCCGCTACGCATTCAAATCCATCTCACGCTATGTCATTGCCGCGGCCGGCACCGTGATCGCTTTCCGTGCTATCGGCATTGGCTGGGCGGATGTGCAGTGGCTGGTTGCCGGCTTTTCGGTCGGGCTTGGATTCGGGTTGCAGGAGATCTTCGCCAACTTCGTCTCCGGGCTGATCCTGCTGATTGAGCGCCCCGTACGTGTCGGCGACACCGTAACGGTCAACAACATCACCGGGCGCGTCACGCGCATCAACATGCGCGCCACAACCATTGAAGATTGGGACGTGAAAGAACTGATCGTCCCGAACAAGGCCTTCATCACGACAGAAATCATCAACTGGAGCCTGTCGTCTGAAGTACTTCGACTGGTCATCAAGGTGGGCGTAGCCTACGGCTCGGACCTGAAGAAAGTTGAAGAAACGCTGCTGCGAGTGGCAAAGGAATGCTCACGCGTCGTCAACACTCCGCCGCCGCACACGATGTTCTCAAACTTCGGCGACAGCACACTGGATTTCGAGCTGCGGTGCTTTGTCTCCGGCATCAACGATTTCCGCTTTGCGCGCGATGAAATCAACAAGTCAATCGACAAGGCTTTCCACGAAGAAGGCATCGAGATCGCCTTCCCGCAGCGCACTTTGTGGGTTCGCGATTTCAATTCACCGCTCAAGGTCATCAAAGACCTTACGCCACCTGAATCAACCGGGCCTGTCGGAGAAGCCCCCGACGACACCGCCCGGTAGGCAGGTTGCAAGAGTACCCTCACTTTGTAATCGCGATCACTGCCAAGCGCGCCCATACTTGGTCAACACTTTCCAAGGGGCGCCATGAGATTGCTGATTCTCCTATTTACGCTCGTCGGGCTCGCGGCACCGGGCTTCGCCCAGACCAAACTGAAACTGGAACCGCCCGGCGAACGAGAGTTCATCCTTGACCGCGCAGACCTGATCAAGCCGGAAGACGAAACAAAGATCCGTGAGTTGTGCGACAAGCTGCTTACGGACAAAGCCACGCCAATCATCGTCGTCACCATCGAGTCCATGGCCCTGTACGGCGGCGCAGGCATGAGCATTGAGCAGTTCGCCTACACTCTCTTCAACCAGTGGGGTGTCGGCCATCTCAAGCTCAACGGCCAGGACTGGAACACCGGCATGCTGCTTCTAGTAAGCAGCACCGACCGCAAAGCACGCATTGAATTCGGTGCCGGGCTTGCACACGACTACGACATGCAAGCCTTGGACATTATGGACAACCTGATCATCCCGAACTTCAAGCAGGAGAAGTTCAGCGAGGGCATTGTCAAAGGCGTCGAAGGACTGGACGCCATCGCACGAGGGCTGGAAGTACCCCAGCGCCCGACGCCGGCATGGGTCTATGTCGTCATCGTCGTGGGCATCGGGTTGATGATCTTTACCGTCGTGTCGTTGATCCGGCGCGGTAGCAGCGGATGGGCCTGGCTGTTCTGGGGCGCAGTGTTCGCACTGGTCGCGTTCCTTGTCATGGCGGCCTTGACGAACCGCGGTGGTAGCGGCGGCGGATTCAGTGGCGGGTCGTTCGGCGGTGGTTTCTCCGGCGGCGGTGGCGCATCGGGAAGCTGGTAAGTCAAAGCTCGCCGGTCACTTTAGAAAGCACGTATGAAGAAGGCATCGAAACTGTTCAGTGACGACGACCGCAAGCGCATCGCGCAGTCTGTCGAGAGCGCCGAGGGAAAAACCTCGGCCGAAATCGTCCCCGTCGTTGCAACGTCCAGCGGGCGCTATGACCGCTCGGAAGACGTAGTCGGGCTCTGGATTGGCGTGATCGCGCTGGTCGTAGTCTGGGTCATCTTCCAGGACACGAAGCCCGGTGAGTGGGGATCCACGCAACTGGTCATCAGCCTGCCGATTGTGCTCGGCATAGTCGTCGGCGGTTGGCTGCTGGGTGTGTTCGTTGCCAATCACGTGCCGTGGCTGCGGCGCCTGTTCACGCCACGCAAAGAGTTGCGCGAAGAAGTCGAGCAGGGCGCGCGCCGAAGTTTCTTCGACAGCCGCGTCCACCACACGGCCGGTTCAACCGGCATCCTGATCTACGTAAGCCTGTTTGAGCACGTCGCCGTCGTACTCGCGGACCAGCAGGTAACCGAGAAACTGGGGCAGGAGAAGCTGGACGCGTTCTGCAAGGAAATGACGTCTGCACTGAAAGAAGGCAAATACACCGAAGCGTTCTGCACCACGATCGAGAAAGTGGGAGCCGCCCTCGGCGAAGTTCTGCCCCGCCAAAACGACGACCAGAACGAGTTGGAAGATGCCCTGGTAGTCATCGACTAGCGCCGTGAGCTCTGTCTGCGTTCAGGCCAAAAGACAAAGACTGGGCCAGAGGCCCAGTCTTAGCTCTACCGTTTCCCGTCCGCAGGAAAGCGAATTGAGGCAGCAGTCGCCCGCCTGACTCAACACAAAGACTATACCCCATGAACCAGCCTGTGACAAAAAACAGCTAGTGGCTGCCGGCGCCACTCAAATGTGGCATGCACGCCGTCGGATACGAGGGCGTGTCAGCAGTGCGAAGCCAGCTAACGTGTTCGGCTTAGTTCAATCAGACACTCTGTCGGCTTCTGCCTATAGCAGTACTCGGTGCGGCACCAGAGCTGCAAGCTGTCTTCATGCCATTCAACTCGAATGGCAGGCCAGCGCTTCAGTACTTCTTCCACGACTTCGGGATGGTCAGCCAACGGACCTGTTTCGAGCTCTGCGATTCTCAAGTCGAGAGCAGCCCAGGCGAAACGCGCCTCGACATCATCCCTCAGATTCGAAAGCACCAGAAAATGTGCCCGTTCAAAAGCACGCGCCGCCTGAAGTTGGCCTTCCGGCGTCAGCCGCGATTCATGATCTGAATGAAGATACCGACAAACATCCAAGGCAACCGCCTGGTTGCGCCGCACTGCGCTGAACATGTCCTCAACCGAAAGCGGCGAAAGCGTAACCCCCTCACCGAAGTCACGCACAGTAGCACGAACAAAGGTAGGGTACGGGTCGGTTACGTTTATGTGAGCGGTCTGGATCAGGTCTACTCCAATCGAGTACACAACGTCCCGCTGCACGCGCCCGGCCAGTTCAAGCCAGCGCTGTGCCCGGCATGTCGCAACTTCTCCCGTCTCCACCAGTGGCAGCGCGGCGTACCTCAGCAGGAAGTCCGAAGCGATGGCGTGCATGATGACGCCTATTAGGTAAAGGTCCCAGTCCACACGAGAGTAGACCTCCATGAGCAGGTCCATTTCGTCCTGGGCCTGCCCAATGAGACCAGCCTCCGCCAGCAATCGGACGCGCACCGAAAGAACTCGAAAGGCCTGATAGCCAGCCGGACTCTCTATCGTATCGAGAAAACTATTCATCCGTGGTGGATTCAGCACGAGAAGCTTCGAAGCCGAGGCGTCGCGGAAAGCTTCCATGACCGGTTCGGTTTCGGCCAAGTATTCAGTGCGCAGTTCTTCCGATACGACTACAGTGGCCGCGTTGCTCGTCAACGTTTCGAACCGAGCTTCATACCATACCAACTTCGCAAGTTCGCCGGCCGCTTGAAGCTTGTCGTAGCCGTTTTCGTCGACTGTTTTGCGTTCCCATGCAAACCATAGGTCCGGGTAGTCACTCTTTAGTTTTTTGGCATGTTGTTGGTTCAGGTAACTCCACCGCTCGTCGCCCAAGCGCACGAGTTCGTCGGCCGTGGGATGCGGCCCCAAACGCTGCGCGATCCACGCTGCATCCTCTTGTCTGATTCTGGTGGGATCAGCCGCAAGCCTCTCAGCTTCAGCCTGAAGGTGGGCGCGCTGGGTTGGAGTCAAGTCTCCGGGCTCAGGTACCAACGCGACGTAAGCAACTACACCCGCAGCAAGCAGGAGCAACACAACAAACAGGAGTATCAGCCACTTGTGCATGACTTGATTGTCGCGCTTCAGGGCCCTCAAGGCTGTTACAATCTCCCGAGTTGATTGCAGCGCACAAGCTGGGAAGCAGCCCGTGGGGCGGACATCCTGTCTGCCAGCAGGCGATGCTTCGCATCAATCGGCGTCACCGATCCTGCCCCACACCTACACCTTCACGCGGGCGTTGAACCAGGCTCCGAAGATGGTTCGCATTAGCCATAGCTTGGCGCGGGTCAGTGGCCAGGCGTCGGGGTTTGGCATTAGCCCTCGGCACTCTTCGGGTAGCATGATCAGGCTTACCTTCACGTTCGGCGCGATGCCTATGGGCAGGCCCTTTTCCATGCAGCGTTTATAAAAATGCTGGAAGACCGGCAGCATGTCCTCAACGCGTGGCGGTTTGCGCTTGCCGTAGGCCGCGCCGATCACCGGGCGGAATACGCACACCGTCGGGATCGCGCCGTGGTCCACGATCCAGTCGATGGCGCGCATGCTGGATTCTATCGGCTCAAGCCCGGCGATGATCTCTCCGTTCACAGTGTCGAAGCCGACGTCGTTGGCCGTGAACTCGATCGCGTCGAGGTACCCCTGTAACCCCGTACGGCGGGCCTTGCCCGGGCCGATCTCTTTGAACAGCTCTTCGTCGATAACTTCAAAGCACAGGCTTACGTTGTTCACGCCGAGCGCCTTGAATTTTCGGTAGTTCTCGAAGTCCGCATCAGGCGGCGCCTGCAACCCGAGCAGCAGCCCCGTGCGTTCTTTCACCGCGCGCATGACAGGCTCGAACAAACCCCAGTAATCGTTGCTGTCGATGAAGCCGGTGTTGATGTGTACGAAGGTGATCTTGCTTTCGCGCCGCGCGGCCAGCACGGTTTCGACCACGTCTTCGATACTCTTCTCAGCCTCTTCCTGGCTGCCGAGGTTCTGGCCTTCGGTGCAGAACTTGCAGTACTCGTTCTCGCCGTTCGGCCCCCAGTTCTGGCAGCGCGGGCCCCAGTAGATGCCAAGGTACGTGCCCTGCAAGCAGCCGATGCGCTGCATCAGCTTGCCGCTGGTCGTGCGCTGTTTGTACCACTTCGGCTCAATCGGAATGCGTACGGTGTCTACGTACTCGGCGTTCGCGCGATCCAGTTTGCCGAACCATGGGCCTTTGCCGACCGGCTTCAACTCATCGTAGACGTCATATTTGAACGGTGTCTTGTCGCGCCAGATTTCGTAGCGCGTGTTGTTTTTGACCAACCAATACGGTGAGTTCTGCACCCACCATTCCACAACAGGGATGTTGGTGAACATGCCCTGGCCGATGATGACTTCCAGCCCGCTGCCCAGCCCTGCGCGGTTGCGAATGATCTCGCGTGCGTCGTCACCAAGCGCGCATGATTCGTCAATGCGCAGCCCCTTGCAGTACAAATCCAGCTTCAGGTACGCGGGATTGGCTTGGCCATCAGGTTGAAAGAGTCCAACTTCCATAGGTCACTGGGCGGGGCAATTTAGGGGCAAACAGTGTAACGGGCTTATGGTTTGCGTCCACGGGGATGCGCCTACAGGTCTTTGCGGAAGCGTACGACGGGGCGTTTCTCTTTGTAGCCGAGCGCCTTGTGGGCTTTGCGGCTTAGCTCGTTGTCGGCGTGGGCGTCTGAGGCCATCTCTGTGCAGCCTTCGCTGCGCGCCCAGTTCTCGGCCGCGCGAACTAGTTTCGCGCCGATGCCTTCGCCTCTGAGATCAGCGGCTACGTACCAGCCTTCAATGTAGCCTACCGGCGAAGTTGTGCAGCCGTCAGCAAACGGGTGCAGACTGGCTTCAATAAACCCACACAGCCCCTCGGCGTCTTCGGCCACGAAGGTCATGATCTTGAGGAACGGTGCAGCATCGCCACCCAGTATGCGTTCGGCATCAGCGCGCAGTTCATCAGCGGAGTGGTAAGGCCACAGCGCCTGGCGCATCCGGACCCATGCTTCGAGGTCAGTGGCTTCAAGCGGTCGAATCTGCATGCGGGTTCTCGGGCTCAGGGGCATCAGCTTTAGCACGTTCCGGTTTTGCCGCAAATGTTCCGTAGGCCAGCAACCCCCATGCGCCAACGATTGCCATGGTGGGGACGCCAGCCACGCGGAGCCACTCGAAGGCTTCAACGCGTTGACTCTGAATCACTCCGAACAGGCAGAACAGTACACCACTCGACAACCACAAAACCCACGGCACGGCCTGCCCACGTTGAACCAGCATGGCATAGGCGCTAAGCGCGATGGCCATCAACACCAGGTGGTGCGACCAAAGCGTCACTTGCCCCAGCAACGCGGCAACCAACGCCAGCCCGAGCGCAGTTGTTGCGCGTAGGTCATGCCATTTCCATGCAAACACACAGACTGCACCGAACATTGCCAGAGCGACCAACGCCCCCAGCCACGCGGCCGCCTTCTCCGGAAGTGGTGTACCGAGTGCCCCGTTGGCCCGCTTCAATACTTGCGACGGTGCGAAGTTCGCCGGTGTATCGCCCGCGAGAACTGCCGAGTCCCGCCCGGTGGTTTGTGGTGTCACCAGCGCATTCACGTACTCGGCGTGCATATCGACGGACTGCCCGAAAGCACTCGTGCCGTGTGTAGAAAGCAAAGCCAGCGCGGGCATGAGCGTGAATACCAGCAGGGCAACAAACGTCGCCAGCACAGCCTTGAACCGGCGCTGAATCAGCAACACCGGCAGCAGTGCCACAGGCATAACCTTGACGTGGATTGCCGCCGCCAGCCACGCGCCGCCCCGGCCCTCACGCATGCGTGTAATCGCGTTAAGCCCCCACACGGTAAGACACAGCGTGAGTAGATTAACCTGCCCCCACTCTATGTTCCGATAGTAGGCCATCATCAGCGGTACGATTGCGGCGAAAGCCACGTAGGTTTTCGCGCGGCGCGAGTCGGCTGCGCAGAGACCCCACAGGCCTACCAATGTCGCTGCCCCCAGCGAGATTTGAAACAGCGTCCAGATGCGATACGCAGTGGACAGGTCGAACCAACTCAGCGGCAAACACAACACGGCGAAGAACGGTGGGTACAGATAGATCCATTCGTTGCGACCGGCCGTCCAGCCATAGACGTCCGTGTCGCCGCCGCTGAACATACGACCGATGTTCCAATAAACCTGAAAGTCGTAGGGCGGATCGACCCACAACTGCCGCCCGCACTTGACCAGCAACACCAACGCGCACAGCACGGTGATCGCGAGCAGGGTGCGTTCAAGCCATGGTTTCTGAGGGTCAGTCATGCAAGCGCAAGTCTAACCGCTAGCGGGCGGCGCATCAGGTGGTTTGTCCGGTGAGTGTCCCGCCATGCCGGCGTCGTCGGCACTCGACGAATCAGGCGGCATCTCTTTGCGGGTCAGTTCACGCAGGTGATGAGCAGCTCGCCAGATGTGATAGGCCAGACGGTCCAGCCAGCGCTGGGCGCGCAACTCGCCCAATGCTCGGTCGGCGTCGATTTTTCGGGCGGCCGTAGCCTCAAGAATCGCGGGACGCGCCGTGCGCCGATCTTCGGCGAGTTTCTTCGAGAATGCCTCGGCCGCTGCGGCATCCGGTTCAAGGTCCGGGTCGCGCAACTGCTTCGCAAGTACCGCCAGTAACTCAGCCTCGTCCTCGGCGACCTTGCGCATGGAGTCATTGCGCCGCACGACGTCGAGTGCGTCAGGGTCCTTGATGTCCTTCGCCAGACGCTCAAGGTGGTCAATGGCATGAAGGGTCGAAAGCTGACGCCGGAACTCGAAACCCGACGTGTCAGGCGGTGGGACGCGGGTCAGGAAGCGTCGCGTTTCGTCCAGCGCTTCGTCGACTTCGTTGATTTCGGGCTCACTGGCCCAGCGTCTTTCGCCCTCAAGCATCTTTCGCAGCGAATCAAACAACGTTGCGCCGATGTCCTTCAGCACGTTGCGTACGGCTTCAAGGGCGACTGTCGGGACTTGCAGCAAAGACGAGTCAAGGTGCTGGGTAAGTCGTGGCCCCTTCAGCTTGATGCGGCGCTCAATGAATCGCGCGTACTGGGGCAAGAACGGCACGAACATCAGTGCGCCAAGCAGGTTGAACGCTGTGTGGAACGCCGCAATCGTAAGCGCGTGATCGCCGCCGATGGCACCCTCCGCAAAGTCCTCCACACCATGTGTGAACCAAGGCAAGACCGCAAACGCCACCGATGCCGTGACCAGATTGAAGATGATATGCGCCAGCGCCGTGCGCTTCGCCTGCACGCTGCCGCCGATGCTGGCAATCGCGGCCGTCACGGTCGTACCCACGTTCTGCCCGACCACCAGCGCCGCAGCCTGATTGACGTCAATCGTCCCGCCCGAGAGCGCGGCCAGCGTGGTTGCCACGGCCGCACTTGAAGACTGCATCACGACGGTCATCGCAACGCCGATCAGCAGCAACAGCGCCCGCCCGCCGAGTGTCGCCTGCGGCCAGGTTGAAGGATCGAAACTGGCCGACAGGTCCTGCATGCCGGCCTGGAGTACGTCGATACCGACAAAGATAACGCCAAAGCCCGCCAAGGCTTGGCCGGCTTGCGCCAGCCTCCCGCGTGTTACCAGCTTGGCGAATGCGCCAAGCCCGATCAGCGGCAGCAGCAGTTTGCCGACATTCAGTTTCAGCCCAAGCAAACTGACCAGCCAGCCGGTGCTCGTGGTGCCCAGGTTCGCGCCGATGATGACGCCAACGGCATTGACAAATGGCAGAAGCCCGGCGGAAACAAAACCGATCGTGGCCACCGTCGTTGCACTTGATGACTGAACAATCGCTGTGATCCCCGCGCCCGCGCCAACAGCCGACCAGCGGTTGGTCGTGTACTTGGCAAGGATCGAACGCAGCGCATCACCGGCGAGCGCTTTAAGCCCGTCAGTCATCAGGATCATGCCAAGCAAAAACAGCCCGACACCACCAACCACGCTGGAAACCACAGTCAACATGGGACTGAACTTACCACCGCTCTATGAGTGTTTACAGCGGTGTAGGCTTCTGGCCATCGCGCTCGACTTTAGGGGCCCTTGGATGCGGGTTGTGAGGAGATTTGTTGCGTTTCGTGACCGACTTTAGGTCGACAAACAGCTTTCATCTTTCAGCAGGAAGCCCTGGATTTGTCCTCCTCAAGCCCGGGCTTGCCTTTGCCGGTGCGGCAGTGTTGCCATGAACAGCCAAAAGATCATCAGCAGCATTGATGCCGCCGCCTCCGGCCACCACTCAATCATGTGAAAACTCCAACCCTCAATCATTGCGCCGTGAAGGACAGCCACGAATGTGCCTATTATGAGTAGGGGAATTCCTCGCATTGTACGCAGATGCACAGTTGTCCCGACTATCGTCGTCAAAAGAACGGCGGGGGGAACCAAGAAGAACGGTTCGGCGTAATTCCGAAATCGAACATAGACCAACAGCCAGAGCGAGGCGAATAGAACCAACGCCAACCAATGCAGCACACCTAGCTTCAGTTTCGTTCGAAGGAGCGCCAGCAACCCAAACAGGAAAGCAGGCAGCGCCCACAGATAGAATGAAGCAAGGAAACGAGACACGACTTTCCAGAAATTCTCCCACCAAATCCGGTCCCTAATCGATTCGGCAGTGTGGTCGTTCGGCCATGTAAACCCTCCTGCATCGGACGGAAGTCCGAATTCGCGTACGGTGGGGTAGGGAGAATTGAAACTCCCCATCATCCATTGGTCCCGGCCATAGATCGGGGCCAGATGTCGGAAGTAGATGTAGTAGTTGTCTCCCGCAACTCGAAAGCCGAAAGCGCTTCTGTCGGTGCACAACGAGTCAAGTTCCTCAGGACGAACGAACTCGTCTAAGGAACTGGGCGCGATGCCGGTCTTCGCGTGATACACCCGCGCTCTTTCCGCAATCGAGCGCAGATAGCCCTCTGCAATCTCGGTAGGCGATGAAACGTACGCGTGCAGATCGCCAGCAAGGCAGGTGGACACAGCGAGCAACAGGACGAATCGGCTCATGACATACCATGATACCTATGTGACACATTCAAGACAGTGTGAATTGGCGTCGCGGGATGCAAAAAAACAGAGGGCGGGCCGATTGGCCCGCCCCCTTGCGTCTTGGCGTCTTGGCGGTCTACACGCCTTTGAAACTAGGTGTGCGCTTGCTGTTGAAGGCGTTGAGGCCTTCTTTGGCGTCTTGTGAATCGAACAGGGCCTTCTGGAGTTCGCGCTCGAGTGTGAGCCCGTACTCGAAGCCCATTTCGGCGCCACTCTGGACGGCGCGCTTGATGTTGCCGACAACCTTGGTGGCCTTGTTCGGCAACGTGAACTGCTTGCAGTAGTCGATCAACTGCTCGCGGAAGCTCTTGGCGTCGCCGTCGTAGATCTCATTGATGATGTCCCAATCGAGTGCTTCTTCAAAGCTGAAGAGGCGGCCGCTGCACATCAACTCAATGGCCTTGCTCTTGCCGACGAGACGCAGCAGGCGCTGTGTGCCGCCCGTGCCCGGCAGCACGCCAAGGTTCACTTCCGGCAGCCCGCAACGACCGGCGTCG